>NZ_QHJN01000059.1:0-42445 GCF_003947565.1 Actinomadura sp. WAC 06369
GATGATGAAGTTGGGTCTGGTCACGTCTCTTCCCTTGTCGGTGATCGGCGCCCGGCACGGCCGTCCGCACCGGACGGCCGTGCCGGGCGCCGATCACCGACAAGGGAAGAGACGTGACCAGACCCAACTTCATCATCTTCATGCCGGACCAGCTCCGCGCCGACGCCGTCGGGGCCTTCGGAAACCCGCTGGCGCACACGCCGAACCTCGACCGGTTCGCCGCCTCGGGGACGCTGTTCGACCAGGCGTTCGCCCAGCACTCCGTGTGCTCGCAGAGCCGCGTCTCCATGTTCACCGGCTGGTACCCCCACGTCGCCGGGCACCGGACGATCACGAACCTGATCAAACCGTGGGAGCCGAACGTCTTCCGCAGCCTCAAGGAGAGCGGCTACCACGTCGCCTGGCTCGGCCCGCGCGGCGACACGTTCGCGCCCGGCGCGACCGAGCTCAGCGTCGACGAGTACGGCTTCTGGACCGCCCCGTCCGTGCACAGTTTCGGTTCGGTCGAGGAGGACCCCGACGACCTGTGGGCCCGGCTGTTCTACCGGGGGCGCCGCGGCGACGAGGCCGCCCTCGACTACGACGAGGCGGTCGTCCGCTCGGCGGTGGACTGGCTGCGGCACCCGCCCGGCGGGCCGTGGGTGCTGTTCCTGCCGCTGCTGTTCCCGCACTGCCCGTTCACGGTGGAGGAGCCGTGGTTCTCGCTGATCGACCGGTCGGCGATGCCGGGGCCGGCCGTCCGCGAACCGGGGGAGGGCGGGCACGAGCCGCGGTTCATGGCCGCCATCCGCGAGCGGTACGGCACGGGGCGGGCGACCCTCGCGCACTGGCAGGAGCTCAAGGCCACCTACTACGGCATGGTCGCGCGGGTGGACGACCAGTTCGGCCGCGTCATGCGGGCGGCGGAGGACGCCGGCCTGCACGACCGCACCGTCACGTTCTTCTTCACCGACCACGGCGAGTACCTCGGCGACCACGGGCTGATCGAGAAGTGGCCGGCCGGCCTGAACGACTGCCTGGTCCGCGAACCGCTCATGATCGGCGGCGGCGGGCTGCCCGCCGGGGGGCGCTCGGCGGCGCTGGTGGAGATGGTCGACCTCGTCCCCACGCTGCTGGAACTCGCCGGAGTCGAGGCGGGCTACACGCACTTCGGGCGCAGCCTGCTGCCGCTCCTCACCGATCCCGGACGCCCGCACCGCACGCACGTCTTCTCCGAGGGCGGCTTCACCCTGGACGAGGAGCCGCTGCTGGAGCAGGCCCCGTTCCCCTACGACCTCAAGGCCGCCCTCCAGCACGAGGACACCGCACTGGTCGGGAAGGCGACCGCGGTCCGCACGCACGAGTGGACGTACGTCTACCGGCTGTACGAGCCCGACGAGCTGTACCACCGTCCGAGCGACCCGAGCGAACTGCGCAACCTGGCGGCCGACCCGGACCACGCGGGCCGGGTCGCGGAGCTGCGGGGGGAACTGACGCGCTGGCTCATGGCGACGAGCGACGTCGTCCCGTGGGAGCCCGACCCGCGCTTCCCGCCCGTTGAGCTGACGTCCGTCGAGGAGCAGGCGCGGGCCCGGCGCATCGCCGGCTGACCGACCCGGCCGCGCCCCGGTCAGGCGAGGGGGTCGTAGTGGCTGTCCGCGAGCCGTCCCATGGCCGGGAGGCATACCTGCGTCTCCCGGACCACCCACCGGTGCAGGACGGGGAGCGCGGCGGCCATCGGCACGGCGCCCGCGCGCAGCGCCGCGGACAGCCCGGCCTGCCCCGCCGCCACGTCCGCCGGCCGGGAGCCGAGCACGGTCCCGAGGTCGTCGAGCTCGCGGGCGCGTTTGGCGTCCGCGAGCCGCCCGCTCTCGCGCAGGTACTTCAGGATGCGCGCCAGGCCCTTGCCGCGCAGGACGACGAAGGGGTCCTCGCTGCGCGGGACGATGATCTCCCGGATCTGGGCGATCGCCGCGTCGAACAGCCGGTCGTCGGCGCCGGGGGACGGTTCGAGCGGTGCGGGGCTCTCCAGGGCGGTGCCGGTGGCGTCCGCGAGCGCCTCCACGAACAGGCGGCGGTGCAGGGTCGTGAAGACGAGGCCGTTGCCCACTTCGCCGAGGGGGTCGGGGCGCCCGGCCCCCCGGTGGGCCAGGATCAGGATGCGCAGCCCGGCCAGGACGCGGTAGTAGCGGATGCGGTCGGGGTCCAGGGTTCGCCCGGAAGCCGCCGCGTAGTCGGCCAGCCGGTCGGGGATGTGCGTGAACGGCTCCTGGACGGCGCGCAGCGTGACCCACGCCAGGTCGTCGTGGGGGTCGCCCAGGTGGGCGAGCTCCCAGTCGAGCACCGCGGTGACCCGGCCGTCCTCGTAGAGGAAGTTGCCGGGGCCGGTGTCGCCCTGCACGATCACCACGGGTCCGGACGCGTCGGGCACGTTGGCCCGCACCCACCCGAGCCCCAGCTCGACGAGCGGGTCGGCGGGGGAGCCGGAGGCCCGGTAGAGGGCCTCCCAGCGGTCGATCTCGGCGTGCACCAGGTCGCGCAGGTCCGCGTCCGCGGCGCCGGGGGCGAGCCGGCCCGGGTCGACCGCGTGCAGGGCGGCGAGGATGCCCATGAACTCCCGGGCGACGCGGACCCGCCGCTCCTCGCCGCGCAGCTCCGAGAACCAGGCCCGGCCCGGGACCCGCTCGGCGAGGATGGCCTGCTCGACGGGATGGACGGCGTGGATCCGCGGCACCGGGACGGGGGTGTCCTGGAGGGCGCGGAAGAAGCGCGCCTCGTCGTGGAGGGTGAAGGACTCGTCCCCTTCGCCCCGGTCGTAGCGGAGGAACAGCTCCAGCCGCGTTCCGTCCGCCGCCTCCGCGTCGACGAACCAGGCTTCGCGGCGCCCCCCTCCGGGCCGCCGGTCGCAGGAGACGATCCTTCCCCGGACGGCGTCCGCCATCCAGTCGACGAGGGCCCGGTCGAGCCCGGTGGCCGTGCCCTCCCGGCGGGTCGCGGACATGCCCATCACGCTCCTCGGTTCCGTGCGGCGGGGTGGTCACGGCCGGGGCCGGTCACGGCCGGGGCCAGTCGCGCAGCGGCCAGACGTCCTGGTCCTCGCCGTTCAGGACCTGCCCCTCGACGGTCCAGCGCAGGCAGGTGCAGAGGCACAGCGAGGTGGCGCCCGGCAGGAACAGCCTGCTCGTGCCGTCCGCGCGTCCCGCCGTGACGCGGCCGAGCTCGTCGCGGACCTCCACGGAGATCGCGGTCACCCAGTTCTCGCCGGGGTCGCGTTCGACCTCCCGGCGGCCTTCCACGATGCGGGCCGTGCGGCCGTCGCGCCGCACGTAGCCGCTGTAGACGTGCTCGGCGCCGGTGCCTTCGGCGCCGGTGCCCTCGGGGGCGGTGTAGGTCAGGAAGCTCAGGCCGGGGGACGCCGCCCAGGTGTAGCCGACCCTGCGGTAGCCGCGCTCGTGCCGCGGCCCCCACGAGCGGTCGCGCATCGCGTGGCAGTCGACCTCGATCCGCTCGCCGTCCAGGTCGATGTGCCCGGTGAGCCGTCCCGTCTGGTCGTAGTGGGACGCCTTGGGGTAGGGCGGCTCGCCGCGGCGCAGCGGCACCGGCTCCTCGGTCGCGTCGAAGCGGAACCGCACCCGGACCCGGTCCCGGTCGTCGTACCGCAGGTCGTAGGACATGCCGGGCTCCAGCGTCCGCACCGACAGGCCGGTGGGGAAGTCGAGGGCCCCGGGCCCGCGGGGCGCCGGCGGCTTGAGGTGCCCGAACTGCTGGAAGAAGGGCGCGCGCCACGGGACCGCCGCGGTGCGGTCCCACATCCACATGCCGCCGCCGGACGTGCCCGCGGTGCCGCGGACGGACGCGTACAGCCAGCCGCCGAGGTCGCGCTCGGGGACGAAGAAGGAGTACCAGAACGTCTCGGTCTCGTAGAAGTCGTCGCCGGGGAGGTGCAGGTCGTCGTCGGAGGGGGCGAAGCGGTCCTCGGTGTCGGTCACGATCGGCTGCCTTTCGTGGGGGCGCCGGCCTCAGCGGTCCGCGCGGAGGAGGAGGGCGCCGGACGGGACGCCGCCGCCGGCGCTGACGACCGCGACGCGGGCGTCCGGCACCTGCCTGGCCCCGGCTTCGCCCCGCAGCTGCAGCATCGCCTCGCGGACGAACCCGTAGCCGTGCGTCCGCCCGGCGGACAGCTGGCCGCCGTGGGTGTTGAGCGGGAGCCGCCCGTCCAGGGCGATGCCGCGGCCCTCGTCGACGAAGTCCGCGGCGCCGCCGAACTCGCAGAACCCGAGGGCCTCCAGCCACGACAGGGCGTTGAAGGTGAACCCGTCGTACAGCTCGGCGACGTCGACGTCGCCGGGACGCAGCGAGGTGCGGCTCCACAGGTGGGCGGAGGGGCCCAGCGACTGCGGCAGGTGGGTCAGGGTGCCCTGGTCCCAGCTCAGCCGCTCGGTGATCTGGGTGCCGGCCGCCTCGACCAGCACGGCCGGCCGGGGCCGGTCTGCGGCGGTCTCCGCGGCCGACACGACGACGGCGACCGCGCCGTCCACCGGGACGTCGCAGTCGTACAGCCCGAACGGCGTCGTGACCATCCGGGCCGCGAGGTAGTCGTCCATGGTGAGCGGGTCCCGGTAGACCGCGTCGGGGTTGAGCGCGGCGTGGCGCCGCGCGGTGACCGCGATCCAGCCGAGCGTCTCCCGGCCGCCGCCGTACCGGTGGAAGTAGTGGGACGCCTGGCAGGCGATCCAGTTCGCCGCCGACGCCGCGCCGAACGGCAGCCGCCACTCCGTCATGCCGGTGGCCGGGCCGCCGCCGACGTGCCACCGGCAGTCCCGGACGAGCGCCGTGTGGGACGACTCCCACACCGTCCGGAAGCACAGCACGTGCCGGCACAGCCCGGCGGCGACCGCCAGCATCGCCGAGACGATCGAGCCGATCTGGCCGGGGGTCTCCGCGCAGCCGTTGACCCAGGTCGGGCGCAGCCGCAGCGCCTCCTCCAGGGCCATCGCCCCGCCTTCGGACATGCCGCCGGGCGCCGGGCCGGGATAGGTGGCCAGGCCGTCGATGTCGGCCGGGGTCAGACCGGCGTCCGCGATGGCGGCGAGGCAGGCGTCCGCGGTGAGCGACAGCGGATCGGCCATGAGGCGGCGGCCGACCGCCGACTGCCCGACGCCGGTCAGCGCCACCCGGTCCTCGAACTTGCGCGGCGACGCCATCGGGCGCGGCACCGGGCGGCGCGCGGGCGGCCCGGGGACGGTCCCGGCCGGTTCCGGACGGTCCGGGTCCGGTTCGAACAGCGGGACGTGGACGTCCCCGGCCTTCTCGAACAGCACCCGGACCCGCATCCCCACGTGCACGTCGGACGGGTCGCAGTTGACGATGTTGGTGGTGAGGCGCGCCTCCTCGTCCTCGTCCAGGACGACGATCGCGACGACGTAGGGCGGCGGGAAGCCCGGCAGCCACTGCTGGTGGTTGACGGTGAACCCGGCCACCGTGGCGCGGCCGCCGACCGGGGCCATGGCCATCGCCGGGCTCCGGCAGGAACGGCAGCGCGGCAGCGGCGGATGCGTCAGGGCCGAGCAGTCGCCGCAGCGGGCGATGCGCAGCTCCCCGTCCCCGCCCGCGGCCCAGAAGTCCGCGCTGGCGAGGGTCGGCTGCGGCACCGGCCGCGCCGTCGGTTGCTCCATGGGACGGATTATAGTGCTCACAATTTCGCAGCCTCAAGGTCAAGCGGGCTCGCAGTTGGCTAGTGAGCGGAAAAGAGTGCTCTCTAAGGCGTGGCGGTCAGCTGGACAGGTGGCGCCGCATCCGGTACTGGGCGAGGCCGGCGTCGCCGTCCAGGACCGCGTCGAGGATCTCCCGGTGCCGGGCACCGGCGTCGTCCCCGCAGCCGCCGGGCGTCCCGGTGCGGCTGGACAGCTCCGTGATGATCCGCAGGAAGAGGGCCAGGACGGGGTTGCCGGCCGGCTCGGCGAGGACGGCGTGGAAGTCGAGGTCCGGGTCCGGGTCGGGGTCGTCGGGCCGGGGCCGGTCCAGCCGGTCGCGCAGCGCCGCCAGCCGTGCCGCGACGTCCGGCTCCGCCCGCCGCGCGGGCAGCTGCGCGACCAGGCCGACCTCGATCGCCTCCCGGACGACGCGCAGGTCGGCGGCGGTCGCGCGGCGGTACGCCAGGTACAGCGCGGTGGCGTCGATGGCCGCCCGCGGCTCCTGGCGGGTGACGACCAGCCCGCCGCCGGGGCCGCGCCGGGACGTGGCGACCGCATGGTGCTCCAGCAGCCGGACCGCCGCGCGCAGCACGGCGCGGCTGGTGTCGTACCGCTCCATCAGCTCGGCCTCCGACCCGAGTACCGTCCCGGGTCGCAGGCCCCCACGGACGATGTCCTCGTAGACGCGCGTCGCGACGCCCTCGGCCAGCGTGCGTCCGGCGGCCAGGCCCACCGGCTCGGGCGCCAGCCGGACCGCCGGGCCGCCCCCGTCCGCGTCCCCGGTACCGGCGCCGTGGTCGGCGGTCGCGCCGCGGAACCACTCGGCCACCTCGTCCAGGTGCCTGATCAGCTCGACCTGGGCGAGCGGCGCGTCCCCGGCGACCACGGCGTCCAGGACCGCGGCATGCCGGACGTGGGAGTCCTTGGTGAAGCGCCGCACCTCGTCCGCGGGCATGGGCCTGGCCAGTGCGACGTAGCGGTAGGCGAGCTGCTCCAGGACGTCCGCGAACACCTGGAGCACCGGGTTGCCGGTCACCTCGCTCAGCACGCTGTGGAACAGCCCGCCCGACCACTCGCCGGGCCGCGCGGGCGACAGCTCCGCCGCGTGGGTCGCGCGCAACCGCGCGATGCCGTCCTCGTCGATGCGCTCCGCGGCGAGCCTGCCGAGGACCGGTTCGATGAGGCGGCGGGCGTGCAGCACGTCGCGCAGACCGGCGCCCACGTGCTCGATGTAGACCACCACCGCCGCCACCGTGGGCGCCGCGTCCGGGGCGCAGACGACCAGGCCGCCGCCGGGGCCGCGGCGCATCCGGGCGACTTGGTGGTGCTCCAGCAGCCGCGCCGCCTCCCGCAGCACGCCGCGGCTCACCCCGTAGCGCTCCCGCAGCACCGGCTCGGAGTCGAGGACCCGCCCTACCGGCCAGCCCTGGGCGATGACCTCGGCCTCGATCCGCCGGGCCACCCGCGAGGCGAGCTTGTCCGGGGCGCCGCCCGTCCCCGCTCCGGCATCCGTGGCGTCCACGCTCCGATCTTAAAGAGTCGGCCGGGGCGGGGACGTCACCAGGCGGGGCACGCGGCCAGGTCGCGGCGGACGCGGTGCCGCGCCAGGCTCACGTCCCCCGCGAGGACGGCGGCGACCACCTCGCGGTGCGCCGCCTCCCGGACGTCCTGCGCGTCCGCCGCCGGGCCGGGCGGGGCGTCGGCCCCGGCCTGCCGGCGCCGCAGTTCCGAGAGGATCCGGAGGAAGAGCGTGAGCACCGGGTTGCCGGCGAGGTGCACCAGTGCGTCGTGGAAGCGCGCCGGGGGCGCCTCGCGCGCCGCCGCCTCCAGCCGTCCGGCCGCCTCCGGCTCCCGCCGCCGCGCCGTGACCGGGCCCAGCGCCCCCAGCTCGATCGCCTCGCGGACGGTCCGCAGGTGCTCCGCACCGGCGCGCCGGTAGCCGAGGTAGAGGGCGAGGGAGTCGATGCTGGCGGCCGGGTCCGGCGCGGTGACCCGGAGCCCGCCGCCGGGGCCGCGCCGCATCCGGGCGACGCCGTGGTGCTCCAGCAGCCGGACGGCCTCGCGCAGCACCGCGCGGCTGGTGCCGTACCGGTCCATCAGGTCGGCCTCGGAACCGAGCAGCGCCCCGACCGGCCAGCCGTCGGCCGCGACCGCGTCCTGGATCCGCGCGGCGACCAGTTCGCTGAGCTTGGCGCCCGGCGCCTCCAGCAGCTGCCAGGGGAGCGGGCCCGCCGCGCCGGGACGGTTCCGCTTCAGCCAGCCCGCGGTCTCGCGCAGGTGCTCGGTCATCACCGCGCACGCCGGTCCCGTGTCGCCGGCGATGACCGCGTCGACGATGGCGGCGTGGCTGCGGCCCGCCGCCTTCTTGTTGCGCACCGCCTCCGCCTTGGACTTGCGCCGCGCGGTGTGCGCGTACCGGTCGGTGAGCCGGGTGAGGACCTCGGTGAACGCGAGCAGCACCGGGTTCCCCGACAGCTCGCAGAGCGCGGTGTGGACCGGGTCCTGGGACCAGATGCCCGGTTCGGTGCGCCGCCTGGACTCCTGCTCCAGCAGCCCCCGCAGCCGCCGGACGCCGTCCTCGGTGAGCCGCTCGGAGGCCAGCACGACCGCCCGCGGCTCGAGGAGCAGCCGGGCGTCGATGAGGTCGTCGACCGTCGTGCCGACGTAGTCGAGGTAGGTGACCATCGCGCGGGCGGCGGGCGCCACGTCCGGCGCCGTCACGAACAGGCCGCCGCCGGGGCCGCGCCGCATCCGCGCCGCCCCGTGGTGCTCCACCAGCCGGACCGCCTCGCGCAGCACCGACTTGCTCACGCCGTACCGGTCCTGCAGCCGCTGCTCCGAGCCGAGGTTGCGGCCGACCGGCCAGCCCGACCGGACGATCTCGTCCTCGATCCGCTGCGCCACCCGCGTGCCCAGGGTGCCCGGCCGCGCGCCGTCCCGGACGTCCCGGACGGGCGGGACGGGCGGGACGGGCGGGGCGGTGCGGGTGCGCGGCAGGGGGTCGGCGTCGCCGGCCGGCGGCACTCGCGCGGCGGGCGTCGCCATGGAGTGGGAGCTCCTCACGGAGGGTCGGGAGCGCCCATTCTAGTGACCCGTCAGGCGGCGGGCGGGCCCGCGGACGCGGCCGCGGGGTGGGCGCGCAGGACCGCGAGACGCCGCTCCAGGGCCGCCCGCTCGGCGGCCCGCGCCGGGCCGGCCGCCGCCAGCAGCGCCTCGGTCTCGGCGATCTCGGCGCGGATCCGCTCGCCCGCCTCGCGGCGGGTGAGCAGGTCCTGGTCCGTCCAGTCGGAGCGCTCCGCCCCGGGCCGTCCCGTCACCGGCGCGCCCTCACGCGCCGAAGCCGTAGAGGCGGCGGACGTTCAGTTCGACGATCTTGTGGGCCTCGTCGTCGGGCACGTCGGCCAGCCGCTCGGCGGCGACGGCGCGGCTCTTCGGCCAGTACGAGTCGGAGTGCGGGTAGTCGCACTCCCACGTGATGTTGTCGATCCCGACGGCGTGCCGCGCCGCGATGCCGAACTCGTCGTCGATGAAGCACCCGTGCATGTTGCGGGCGAACAGTTCCGACGGGCGGACGTCCTGGTTGATGTTCTGGTAGTGGCGGTGCCGCTCCCAGGTGCCGTCGATGCGTTCGAGCAGGTAGGGCATCCAGCCGATGCCGCCCTCCGACAGGCCCACCTTCAGCCGGGGGTGCCGGTGGAAGACGGGGGAGAACAGCAGGTCGGCGGTGGCGTACATCGAGTTGCAGCCGAACAGGGCGATCATCACCGCCATCGGCGCCTCGGGCGCGGTGATCGGGGCCTGCCCGGACGTGCCGAAGTGCATGCACAGCGGCATGCCGGTCTCCTCGGCCGCGGAGAACACCGGGTCCCAGTGGTCGGTGTGGAACGACGGCAGCCCCAGCGGGACCGGGTTCTCCGGGAACGCGATCGCCTTGGCGCCCTTGCCGGCGCACCGGCCGATCTCGGCCACGCACAGGTCGACGTCCCACAGCGGCAGGATGACCAGCGGGATGAACCGGTCCGGCGCGGCCGCGCACCACTCGTCCAGCACGTAGTCGTTCCACGCCCGCACGCACAGGTGCGCCAGCTCGCGGTCCTCGCCCTCCAGGAACACGGTGCCGGCGAAGCGCGGGAACGACGGGAAGCACATGGCCCCCCAGACGCCGTCGACGTCCATGTCCGCCAGCCGGGCCCGCGGGTCGTAGCAGCCGGGGATCATCTCGTCGTAGCGGGTCGGGTCGATCCCGTACTCCTCGGGGCTCTTCCCCGCGACGGCGTTGAGGCCGATGTTCGGGTAGAGGCGGCCCTCGTACCGCCACACCTCCGAGGGCGGCCCGCCGTTCTCCCGCGGCAGGTCGACGATGCGCGGCCCCTCCTCGCGGTACCGCTCGGGCAGGCGGTCGGTCCACACGTGCGGCGGCTCGATCAGGTGGTCGTCGGTCGACAGCAGCTTCATCCAGGGCTGCAGAGGCATCGGTGGCTCCTTCTCGCTACGGCCTCAGAAGACCGGCTGCTGCGGGCGGTTCTTGACGTAGCTGCCCGCGTCGACGCGCAGCTGCGCGCCGGTGATGTACCGCGCGTCGTCGGAGATCAGGAACAGCACCGCGGCGGCGACGTCCTCCGGCTCGACGAACCCGACCGGCATCGCGTTCATCGCCGGGAACGCGAGCAGGGCGTCCTCGCGGGTGGGGTTCTCCAGGTCCGGGCGGAACACCCGGAACATCGGGTCGCTGTTCAGCATCGCGGTGTCGGTGTTGGTCGGGTGCACCGCGTTGGCGCGGATGCCGCGCGGCGCGAGCGTCACCGCCAGGTCGTGGACGAACGACGCGACGGCGCGCTTGGCCCACGCGTACCCCATGCCGCCGGCGCCGTTGGCGGGGTCGTTCGTGCCGCCCTGCAGCAGGCCCGCGACCGACCCGGTGGCGACGACCGCGCCGCCGTCGGGCAGGTGCGGCAGCGCCGCCTGGACGGCGTGCACGACGCCGTTGAAGTCCACCGCCACGGCGTCCAGGAACGCCTGCGCGTCCTGGTTGCCGAGCGGGCAGATGCCCGCCTGCGCGACGACCGCGTCCAGCCGGCCCAGCGCGGCGGCGCCCGCGTCGACGGCCGCGCGCAGCTCGCCCGGCTCCCGCACGTCCGCCCGGCTCGCGACCATGCGGCGGCCCAGCTTCTCCACCCGCCGGACGGTCTCGTCGAGGTCCGCGCCGGTGGCGAGCGCGTAGCCGTTGGTGGCGATGTCGGCGCAGAGGTCGACGCCGATGACGTCGGCGCCCTCCTCGGCGGCCCGGACCGCGACCGCCCGGCCCTGCCCCCGGGCGGCGCCGGTGACGAACACGACCCTGTCCTGTAGCCGGCCCATGGCCGCTCCCTCCTCGTTCCGGCCGGGCCCGCCCGGCCGGGCGCGCGCCGGTCAGCCGGACGCCGCGCTCCAGGTGATGCTCTTGGTCTGCAGGTACTCGTCCAGGCCGTGCTCGCCCCACTCGCGGCCGAGCCCGCTCTGCTTGCAGCCGCCGAACGCGACGTGGGGGGTGACGCCGCCCCCGCCGCCGTTGACCATGACCATCCCGGCCCGGACGCGGGCGGCCAGCCCGTACGCGCGCACGGCGTCGGCCGCCCACACCGAGCCGGCCAGCCCGTAGGGGCTGTCGTTGGCGAGCCGGACGGCCTCGTCTTCGTCGTCGAACGGGATGACGCAGCCGACCGGGCCGAAGAACTCGGTCCGCGCGATCGTCATGGCGTTGTCGACCCCGGTGAACAGCGTGGGCTCGAAGAAGTAGCCGCGGTCCAGCCCGGCGGGGCGGCGGCCGCCGTGCACGATCCGCGCGCCCTCCTCCTCGCCGGTCCGCACGAGCTTCTCGACCTTGTCGCGCTGCGCGGCGCTGATCAGCGGGCCCATCGCGGTGGCGGGGTCGGCCGGGTCGCCCACCGTGACGGACCGGAGGGCGGCGACGGCCTTCTCGACCAGTTCGTCGTGCCGGGAGCGGTGCACCAGCGTGCGGGTGAACAGCGAGCAGCCCTGGCCGGCGTTGGTGGCGATCCCGGCCAGCATCTCGCCGAGCGCCCTGTCCAGATCGGCGTCCGCGCAGACGATGCTGGCCGACTTCCCGCCGAGTTCGAGGACGACCTTCTTGAAGCTCCCGGCGGCCTGCTCGTACACCTGCCGTCCGACGGAGTCCGAACCGGTGAAGCTGACCAGGTCCACCATCGGGTTGGTGGTGAGTTCGCGGCCGGCCGCGGCGGCGCCGGTGACGATGTTGAGCACGCCGGCGGGCAGCCCCGCCTCCGCGGCGGCCTCGGCGAGCGCCAGCACCTCCAGCGGCGCGGTCGGCGCGGGCTTGAGCACCGCGGTGCAGCCCGCGGCCAGCGCCGGCGCGAGCTTCATGACGCTCAGGAACAGCGGGAAGTTGTAGGCGGGGACGAGCGCGGCGACGCCGAACGGCTCGCGCCGCAGGACGCCCTGCCCGAGGCCGAGCCCGGGAACGGGCGTCGGCGCGACCGGCCGCTCCCACGCGAACCCCGGCATGATCCGTTCGGCCATGTCGCGGAGGTGCGCGAGGGGCACGCCGACCTGGAGCGTCTCGGCCAGCATCCGGACCGAGCCGACCTCGGCGATGTTCAGGTCGGCCAGCCCGGGGGCGCGGCGCTCCAGTGCCTCCGCCATGCGCAGCATGGTCCGGGCCCGTTCGCGGACCGGCATGGACGGCCAGGGCCCGTCGTCGAACGCGCGCCGCGCGGCCCGCACGGCCCGCGCCGCGTCCTCCCGCGTCGCGTCCGGGACGCGGCCGATGACCTCCTCGGTCGCCGGGTTCACGACCTCCAGCCACGCGTCGCCGGTGCTCTCGGTCCAGTCGCCGTCGATGTAGAGCCGGTGGGTCGGGACTTCGCTCATGGGTCGCCTCCTTGTCGGCGTCCGGCGCGCTCAGACGTCCCAGCGCAGGGGGAGTTCGTCCAGGGCCCACACGCCGCCGGAGTGCTCGGTCGGCTGCCCGGCCAGCTCGTAGTCGGGGATGCGGCGGTGCCATTCGGTGAGCAGCACGGCCAGCTCCTGGCGGGCGAGGTGGGCGCCGAGGCAGCGGTGCGGCCCGCCGCCGAAGGACAGGTTCTTGGTGGAGGCGCGGTCCAGGTCGACCCGGCGGGCGCCGGGGTGGACGGACTCGTCGCGGCCCGCGGCGGCCAGCGGGAACACCGCCATGTCGCCCGCCTTCACCGGGCAGCCGTGGAACTCCTCGTCCTTCAGGGCTTTGCGTGCGGTCTGGACGATCGGGTAGGCGCGCAGGATCTCCTCGACCACGATCGGGACGCAGCCCGGGTCGGTGACCAGCCGCTCGCGGTCGCGGGGGTGGGTCGCCAGGTGCCAGAAGGCGTAGGACGACTGGCTGGCGACCGTGTCGAGCCCCGCCATGAACAGCAGCAGCGAGCAGTTCAGCAGGTCCTCGTCGCTGACGGGCTCCCCGTCGATCGTCCAGTCCAGCGCGGCGGTGACGATGTCGGCGGCGCCCTCGACGGGGGACGCCCGGCGCTCGGCGATGAGTTCCGCGAAGTACTGCACGACCAGGCCGACGCCGGTCGCCACGCGGTCCCGGTCCTCCCCGGAGTGCAGGATCATGCCCTCCCACTCCAGGAACTCCGGCAGCTTCGTCACCGGCATCCCCATGATCTCCAGGAAGACCGTGGAGGGGAACACGCGCGCGACGTCGTCCACGAAGTCGCATCCGCCCCGGTCCGCGAGCCCGTCGATGATCTCGCCGGCCAGCCGCCGCTGGCCCTCGGCCATGCTCCGGACGCGCCCCGGCGAGAAGTAGTCGCGGAGCAGGTGCCGCCACGGGGTGTGCTCCGGCGGGTCGAGCATCAGCGGGATCAGCCTGAACGGCGGGTTCGGCTCGGTCGGCGTGATGACCGAGCTGGACCACAGGTCGGTCCGCTGGAGGCCGTCGTGGACGGCCTCGTAGTCGGTGAAGACCCAGTAGCCGCCGGCCTCCTCCGAGCGCATCACCGGGCGGGCGCGGTCCTGGTAGCGGTCCATGCGCTCGAAGAACGTCATCGCCGGTCCGGTGCCGAAGGTCGTGTAGTCCTCGACGGGGCAGGTCTGCGGGGCGGGGTCAGCGGCCATCTCGGCTCCTCGGTACCGGTCCGGATGCGATGCCCTGGATCGTACGACCGCTGTCGCTATTTGGGTAGCCTCAATTACTCATTCAATGCGCCGCCTCTTGCCATTCTCCGGCCGTGACGCTCTACTAAGTGCACACAATAGGGTCTCGGGAGGGCGGTACCCATGCACCGACCGATGGAGGGCGTCCGCGTCCTGGAGGTCGCCCAGTTCACGTTCGTCCCGGCCGCGGGCGCGGTGCTGGCGGACTGGGGGGCCGACATCGTCAAGATCGAGCACGCCGAGCGCGGCGACGCGCAGCGCGGGCTGATCCGGGTGCTCGGGCTCGACGCCCTGGCGCGGGGCGGCTCGTTCTTCCCGATCATGGAGGGCCCGAACCGGGGGAAGCGCAGCGTGGGGCTCGCCCTGGAGAACCCGGCGGCCCGGCCGGTGCTGGAGCGCCTCGTCCGCGAGAGCGACGTGTTCCTGACCAACTTCCTGCCGTCCGCGCGCGCCAAGCTGGGCATCGACGTGGACGACATCCGGGCCCTCAACCCCGACATCGTCTACGTCCGCGGCAGCGGCTTCGGCCAGCGCGGCGCCGAGGCGGACAAGGGCGGGTACGACAGCACCGCCTTCTGGGCCCGGGGCGGCAGCGCCGCGGGCGTCACCCCGCCGGACTCGGAGTCGATGATGCGCATGCCCGCGGGCGCCTACGGCGACTCCATCGGCGGCATGACCATCGCGGGCGGCATCGCGGCCGCCCTGTACTCCCGGAAGGTCACCGGCGAGCCGTCGGTGGTGGACGTGTCGCTGCTCGGCGTCGGCGCGTGGGCCACCCAGCTCTCGGTCAACATGGCGCTGGCGCTCGGCGGGCCGCTGCCGAAGACGCCCCACCCCGAGCACGGGTCGGCGGCCAACCCGCTCATCGGCCCCTACCGGACCGCGGACGGGCGCTGGCTGGAACTGGCGATGCTGCAGCCCGGCCGGTACTGGCCCGAGTTCTGCGCGGTCGCGGGCCGTCCGGACCTGGTCGCCGACGAGCGCTTCGACGGCGCCGAGAACCTCATGAAGAACGCCGCCGAGGCGAGCGGGATCGTCGCCGGCCTCATCGCGGCGCGCGACCACACCGAGTGGGTCGAGCTGCTCACGGGGACGGACGGGCAGTGGGCCCTCGTCCAGGAGCCCTGGGAGGTCGGGCAGGACCCGGCGCTGCGGGCCAACGGGCTCGTCGCGCCCCTGGAGGACGCCGACGGCGTCGAGCGGGAGCTGGTCGCGAACCCGGTCCAGTTCGACGAGACCCCCGCCGAGCTGCGCCGCGCGCCGCGGTTCGCCGAGCACACCGACGAGGTGCTGCGCGAGCTCGGCCTGACCGACGACGAACTGATCCGCCTCAAGGTCGACGGCGCCATCACCTGAGCCGACGGACGACCCAGGCACTTCGCGAACGATGGAGGAGGCGGCATGGAGGCACGGGACCTCGGCGGCGCCCTGCGCGCCGCCGCCGTACGCCACGGCGCGACGCCCCTGGTCTTCCACGGCACGCGAGGCACCGAGGCCACGCATGTGGGCGCGCTGCACCGGCGGGCCCTGCGCGTCGCGGGCGGGCTCGCCGACCTGGGCGTCGGGCCCGGCGACGTGGTGGCCGTCCAGACGACCGGCTGCGCGGAGAACGCCGTCGCCCACGCCGCCGTGCTCCTGCGGGGCGCGGTCGTGCTCCCGGTCGTCGCCATCTACGGTCCGCGCGAACTGGGCTTCGTGCTGCGCCAGTCGGAGGCCGCGGCCCTCATCACCTCCGCCGGACGGGCGGCCGAAGCGCGCGCCCTGCGCGCGGAGCTGCCGGCGCTGCGCCACGTCGTCGGCATCGACGGCGAGGACTGGTCCGCGCTGGAGGCGCACCCGCCGCTCGGGGCGCGGCCCCCGGCCGACCCGGACCGGATCTGCGTCCTGGTCTACACCTCGGGCACGACCGCCGAACCGAAGGGCGTCCAGCACACCCACCGCTCCGTCCTCGCCGAACTGGACACCATGCCGGGGCGCGAGGACGGCTACGTCTACCTCGACGCGTTCCCGCCCGGCCACGTCGCCGGACTGTGCGTGCTCCTGCGCGCCCTGGTGAACGGGGTGGCGACCGTCTTCATGGAGAAGTGGGACGCGCAGACGGCGCTGGACCTCGTCCACCGGCACGGGGCGACCGCCTCGGCCGGCGTCCCGTTCCACCTGTCGGCGCTGCTGGACGCCGCCGAGCGGGACGGGCGCGGCGCGGGACCCCTGCGCGAGTACCTGGTCGGCGCCGCGAGCGTCCCGCCGGTGCTCGTCGAGCGCGCCGACCGGGCCGGGATCGCCGCCTACCGGGCGTACGGGTCCAGCGAGCACCCCACGATCAGCTCGGGCGGCGCGGACGACCCCCGCGCCGAGCGCGCCGCCACCGACGGGCGGCTGAAACCGGGCACGGAGGTGCGCATCGTCGACCCCGAGGGCCGGGACCTGCCGGTGGGGGAGGAGGGCGAGATCTGGTCGCGCGGCCCCGAGGTCTTCGCCGGATACCGCGACCCGGCGCTGGACGCGGCGGCGTTCACCCCGGACGGCTGGCTGCGCACCGGCGACGTGGGGCGCCTGGACGCCGACGGGCACCTGACCGTCACCGACCGGCTCAAGGACATCATCGTGCGCGGCGGCGAGAAGATCTCGTCCAAGGAGGTCGAGGACCTGCTGGCCGCGCACCCCGCCGTGGCGGAGGCGGCCGCGGTCGCCGAGCCGGACGGGCGCTACGGCGAGCGGGTCTGCGCGTTCGCCGTCCTGCGCGCGGGGGCGGAACTCGACCTCGCCGCGGTCCGCGCGCACTTCGCGGCGCTGGGGGCGGCCCGGCAGAAGGCGCCGGAGCGGCTCGTCGTGGTGGACGTCCTGCCGCGCACGGCGGCGGGCAAGGTGCGCAAGCACGTGCTGAGGGACCGGGTCCGGGACGAAGGAGCGCGCGGGTGAACCTCATGATCAGCGAAGAGCAGGAGGCGCTCGCGGCGGCCGTCCGCGAGTGGCTGGCCGCGCGCACCGACCTCGCGGCGGCGCGCGCCGCCGGGGACGGCGCGCCGCCGGCGCGGCCCGCGGACCTGCGGGAGGCGGCCGCGCTCGGCCTCGTCGGGCTGCTGCGCGACGAGGGCGACGGCGAGGGCGGCGGTACGTATGCCGATCTGGCGCTGGTGGTGGAGGAGCTGGGCCGCGCGGCGTCGCCGCTGCCGCTCGGCCAGGCCGCGCTGGCGTGCCGCGCGCTCGACGGCGCCGGGATCGGCGGCGACGCGGCCGGGCGGGCGGCGGCGGGCGAGGTGCTGGTGGTCCCGGTGCTGCCCGAGCCGGGGGAGGAGCCGGTGCGCGCGTCGTCCGGTCCGGAGGGCGCCCTGGTCCTCGACGGGCGGGTGGCCGTCGCGGTCGGCGCGCGGGACGCCGGGTTCCTCCTCGCCGCCGCCACCGGGCCGGACGGGGCGCCGGTGCTCGCTCTCACCGGCGCGGACGCGCCCGGAGTCGTCCGGACGGCCCGCGCCGCGCTCGACATCACCCGCGACTTCGCGGCCGTGGCGCTGGACGGCGCCCGCGTCCCGGCCGGGTCCTGGAGCCCGGTGGACGCCGGGACCGTCGAGGTGCTGGCCGCGGCGTCGGCGCTGCACCACGCGGCCGACGCGCTCGGCGCGGCGGACCGGCTGCTGGCGATGACGCTGCGGTACGTCCGGGAGCGGCGGCAGTTCGGCCGGGCGATCGGGAGCTTCCAGGCGGTCAAGCACCACTGCGCCGACATGGCCGTGGACGTCGAGCGGGCCCGCGCGTGCGTGCGCGCCGGGGCCCGCGCGCTGGACGCCGGGGAGCCGGGCGCCCGGCGGGTGGCGATCGCCGAGGCTGCGGCCGTCGCCGGCGAAGCGTGCTCGCGGGTCGCCGGCACCGCCCTGCAACTGCACGGCGGCATGGGCTTCACCTGGGAGCACGACCTGCACCTCTACCTGCGGCGTGTCAAGACCGGCGAGCTGCTGGGCGGCACGCCGCGGTACCACTACGCCCGCCTGATGGACCTGGTGGCCTGATGGGCGCGCGGCCGGACGGGCTGGCGGACGGGCGCGCGGCGCGCCCCGCCCGCTCACTCCAGGATGTCGATGACGGAGGTGGCCTCCTGGTCGCGCAGCACCAGGTCGTCCGCGATCCGCAGGTGCCTGCTCCAGAACCGCTCCGCGGCGGGCCCGTCGCCGGACCGGACGAGCGCGACGAGCTTCTCGTACGCGCGCAGCGCGCGGGCGTAGTCGCCGTGCCGGCCGCCGGCCTCGTGGGCCCGCACCGACCGCTGGGTCTGCCGGAGGATGATCTCGTGCACCATCCCGGCCATGAGCGCCAGGGTGCGGTTGCCCGACAGCTCGACCAGCCGCAGGTGGAAGCAGGCGCTGTCGACCGCGAACCGCTCGTAGTCGCTGACCGAGGCGCGCGCGGGCTCCAGCTCCGCCGCCAGCGCCGCGTACCGCTCCTCGTCGCCGCTGAGGGCGAGCAGCCGGGCCGCGGCGGGTTCGATCGCGCCGCGCGCCTGGTAGACGTCGCCGAGCGTGGCGCCGCCGAGCCGGAGCAGCAGCCCGGCGGGCCGGGCGACCACCTCCGGCCCCGGGACGGTCACCCGCGCGCCGGTGCGGGAGCCGCGGCGCACCTCGATCAGGCCCTCGGACTCCAGCACCCGGAACGCCTCGCGGAGCGTGGGGCGCGACACCCCGAAGTGCTCCATGAGCGACGCCTCGTTGGGCAGGTAGTCGCCGTCCTTGAGGGAGCCCTCCACGATCCGCCGCCGCAGCCGGCGCGCCACCAGCTCGCCGGTCTTGGGCGGGCGGACGCCGCCGGGCGGCCCGCCCGCGGAGGGGTCGCGCCGTGCCCCGGACCCCGGCAGTGCCATCGCTGCTCGCTTTCGCCGTCCCGCGGGTGGTTGACAGGTGGACAAGGTTATCCACCTCGCGGGGCGGCCATGATAGATAACCTAGTAAACTAAGTGAGCCCGATTCGGTGAGGAGGCTCGCCGCCGTGGAGTTCGGAGCCGGTACGCCGCTGGAGGAGTTCCGCCGGGAGGTGCGCGCGTTCGTCGCGGCCCGCGCCCCCCGCCACCCGGTCAGGTCGGGGGTGCGCAGCCCGGAGGACGAGGCGGAGCTGAAGGAGCTGCGCCGCTGGACGGCCGACCTGTACGCCGCCGGCTACATCGGCGCCGACTGGCCCGAGGAGTACGGCGGCACGCCCGGACACGACCCGCTGCGCGCCTTCGTGGTGGGGGAGGAGATGGCGCGGGCGCGCGCGCCGATGCCCGCGAGCGGTGGCTCGCTGGCCGCGCACGCCCTCATCATGTTCGGCACGGAGGAGCAGAAGCGGGGGCACCTGCCGCGGATCCGGTCCGGCGACGACGTGTGGTGCCAGCTGTTCAGCGAGCCCGACGCGGGCAGCGACCTGGCCGCGCTGCGGACCACGGCGGTGCGCGACGGCGGCGCGTGGGCCGTCAACGGCCAGAAGGTCTGGACGACCAACGGCCACTGGGCGCGGTACGGCTACCTGCTCGCCCGCACCGACCCCGACGCGCCCAAGCACAAGGGCATCAGCGCGTTCGTCCTCGACATGGAGCTGCCGGGCGTGCAGGTGCGCCCGCTGCGCGAGCTGACCGGCACCTCCGACTTCAACGAGGTCTTCCTCGACGACGTCCGGCTCCCCGCCGACGCCCTCATCGGCGCGCCCGGCCAGGGCTGGACGATCGCCAACGCGTCCCTCGCCGAGGAGCGCAACGGCGTCGGCGTCTCGGTGGTGCAGGCGCGGATGGCCTGGGACGACCTGGTCGCCCTCGCCCGCGGCCTGGTCGTGGACGGCCGCCCCGCGCTCGACCGCGACGACGTGCGGCAGCGGCTGGCCGGCTTCCGCGCCGAGGTGGACGCGTGCGCGCTCCTCGCCCACGGCGCCATGGCCCGGTGGCGGGCGGGCCGCGAGCGGATGATCGACGCCCCCGCCGTCAAGCTCGTCTTCAGCGAGCTGAACCTGCGGATGGCCGAGTACGCGGTGTCGCTGCCCGGCGCGGCGGGCGTCCTCACCGAGGGCGACCCGGACGCGGTCGCCGCGGGCCGCTGGCAGGACGCCTACCTCTACGCCCGCGCGTACACGATCGCCGGCGGCAGCTCGGAGATCATGCGCAACATCATCGCCGAGCGCGTGCTCGGCCTGCCCCGCGAACCCCGCTGACCGGCCCGTTCCCTTTCCCGCCCCTGGAGGACGCGGTGCACCTGTCGAGGCTCGCCGACCACCATCCCGACAAGCCCGCCGTGCTCGACGCGGCCACCGGCGCGGCCACCACCTACCGCGAGCTGGACGAGGCGTCCGTGCGGCTGGCCCGGCTGCTGGCCGACCGCGGCCTGGCGCCCGGCGACCACGCCGCCCTGCTCATGGACAACACCCCGGGCTACTTCACCGCCGCCTGGGCGTGCCAGCGGTCCGGCCTGTACTGGACGCCGGTCAACCACCACCTCACCACCGACGAGGCCGCCTACATCGTCCGCGACTGCGGCGCCCGCGCCCTCCTCGCCTCCGGTGCGCTCGCCGCCGCGGCCCGGGACGTCGCGGACGCCGCCCCCGGCGCGGCGGTGCGGCTGATCGACGGGGACGGCGACCCGCCCGACGGGTTCGAGAACCTCCGCGCGGCCACGGCGCCCTACCCGGCCCGGGAGCCGGAGGACGAGCGCGAGGGCTCCTACATGTTCTACTCGTCCGGGACCACCGGCCGGCCCAAGGGCATCCTGCGCGACCGCGGCGACGAGCCGTTCGGCACCGGGCTGACCCTCGACCGCACCCTGCCCGCGCTGTTCGGGTTCGGCGCCGACACCGTCTACCTCTCCCCGGCGCCGCTGTACCACGCCGCGCCCACCGGCTGGACGCTCGGGACGATGCGCAACGGCGGCACGGTCGTCCTCATGGACCGGTTCGACGCCGAGCGGACCCTGGAGCTGATCGAGCGGTACCGGGTCACGCACGTCCAGTTCGTCCCGACGATGCTGCTCCGGATGCTCAAGCTCCCCGAGGAGACCCGGGCCCGGTACGACGTGTCGAGCCTGCGGGCGGTCGTGCACGCGGCGGCGCCCTGCCCGGTGGAGGCCAAGCGCCGGGTCATCGAGTGGTTCGGGCCCGTCGTGCACGAGTACTACTCCGGCAGCGAGGGCAACTGCTTCTTCCTCATCGACTCCGCGGACTGGCTCGCCCACCCCGGCTCGGTCGGCCGGGCCGCGTTCGGCGAGGCGCACGTCCTGGACGACGACGGCCGGGAGCTGCCCGCGGGCGAGGTCGGCACCGTCTGGTTCGCGGGCGTCCCCCCGTTCGAGTACCACAACGACCCCGGCAAGACCGCCGGGGCGTTCAACGACCGCGGCTGGAGCACGCTCGGCGACCTGGGGCGGCTGGACGGCGACGGCTACCTCTACCTGGCGGACCGCCGCACCGACCTGATCCTCAGCGGCGGCGTCAACGTCTACCCGCGGGAGATCGAGGACGTGCTGGCCGTCCATCCCGCGGTGGCCGACGCCGCCGTGGTCGGCGCGCCCGACCCGGACATGGGGCAGCGGGTGCGCGCCGTCGTGCAGCCCGCCGACCCGGCCGCGGCGGGTCCCGCGCTGGCCGCCGAGCTGATCGCCCACTGCCGGGCGCGCCTGGCCGGCTACAAGTGCCCGCGCGCCATCGAGTTCACCGGCGAGCTGCCCCGCACACCGTCCGGCAAGCTGCTGCGCCGCCTGCTCGCCGACTCCGCGCCATGACCGGACCCCACGGCACGACCGGACTCCGCGGCACGACCACTGCACTCACCCACCCCGTCAGGAGGATGCGATGAAGCTGCGTCCGGGCCAGCAACTGGCCAGCACCGTCGACGGCACCCGCATGATCGTGGTGCGGGCGCCCGCCGCGGAGGTCGAGGTGCGCTGCGGCGGCGCCCCGATGACCGACGCCGCCGCGGCCGGCGAGCCCACCGCCGCCGCCGACCCGGCCAGGCAGGACGGCACCCTGCTCGGCAAGCGCTACGCCGACGACGGCGTCGGCATCGAGCTGCTGTGCAGCAAGCCCGGCACCGGGACGGTCGAGGTCGACGGGACGCCCCTCCCGGTCAAGGCGGCCAAGCCGCTGCCCGCCTCGGACTGACCGGCCCACCCCGACGACCCCCGACCGGCGGGAGCGTGCGATGGACGTGACGATGCTGCTGGACATGGCGGCGGACGGCTTCGCCGACCGGGTCCTCATCGGGCCCCGGGACGGCGGCACGCCCGCGGCGCGGCTGCGCGCGCTGGCCACCGGCGCCGCCGGAAAGGTGCGCGAGGCGGGCGCGGAGGCGGTGCTCTACCTCGCCGTGAACGGCCCCGCGTTCCCCGTCGCGATGTTCGCGGCGGCCCTCGCGGGCGTCCCGCTGGTGCCGGTGAACTACCGGCTGGGCGGGGAGCGGCTCGACCGGCTGCTGGCCGCCCACCCCCGGGCGTACGGGATCGCCGACGAGGGGGCGGGACGCGCCGCGCTGCTCCGCGCGGGCCTGCCGGCGCGCACCCCGGACGGCTTCCTCCGCGACGCGCGGGAGGCGGCCGGGCGGAGCGGCGCGGGCCCCACCCCGGCCGATCCCGAGGCCGCCGCCGTCCTGCTCTACACCAGCGGCACCACCGCCGAGCCCAAGGGCGTGGTGCTGCGCCACCGGAACCTGGTCTCCTACGTGCTGGAGTCGGTGGAGTTCGGCGCCGCGGGCCCGGACGAGGCCGCGCTGATGAGCGTCCCGCCGTACCACATCGCCGCGGTGTCCAACGTGCTCACGAACCTGTACGCGGGGCGCCGCTGCCTGGCCCTGCCGTCGTTCACCCCGGAGGGATGGCTGGACCGGGTGCGGGCGGAGGGGATCACGAACGCGATGGTCGTTCCGACGATGCTCGCCCGCATCATGGACGCCGAGGGCCTGGACCGGTCGGTGCCGGGCCTGCGCGCGCTGGCGTACGGCGGCGCGCGGATGCCGCCCCGCGTCATCGAGCGGGCCCTGCGCGCCTGGCCGCACGTCGACTTCGTCAACGCCTACGGCCTCACCGAGACCAGCTCGACCGTCGCCGTCCTGGGGCCCGGCGACCACCGCGCCGCCCTGGACGCCGCCGACCCGCGGGTGCGGGCCCGGCTGGAGTCGGTGGGGCGCCCCGTCCCGGCCGTCGAGGTGGAGATCCGCGACGAGGACGGCCGGCCGGTGCCGCCCGGCGCGAGCGGCCGGATCTGGGTGCGCGGCGCGCAGGTCTCCGGCGAGTACGCGGGCCGCGGCCCGTCGGTCGACGCGCGGGGCTTCTTCGACACCCGGGACCGGGGCCGGTCGGAGGACGGATACCTGTACGTCGAGGGCCGGGTCGACGACACCATCATCCGCGGCGCGGAGAACATCGCCCCCGCCGAGATCGAGGACGTGCTGCTCCGCTGCCCCGGCGTCGCGGACGCGGCCGTGGTCGGCGTGCCCGACGACGAGTGGGGGCAGCGTGTGGAGGCGGTCGTCGTCCCGGTGCCGGGCGCCGTCCTCGACCCGGAGGAGCTGCGCGGCCGCGTCCGGGAGCGGCTTCGCGGCTCCCGGACGCCCGACCGCGTCGCCTGCTGGCCGGAGCTGCCCCGCACCCCCACCGGCAAGGTCGTCCGGCGCGACATCGTGGCCGGGCTGACCGCCCCCCGTGACACTCCGACGTCCCGAAAGGACCGCCCATGAGCGAGACCACCGGTGAGCAGACCCGGGAGGAGTTCGAGAAGGCGACCTCCGCCGAACTGGACGAGGCCGACATCGAGAAGGACCGGGCGATCGTCGGCCGCGACTGGGCGCGCGGCACGCGGGAGTTCCTCGGCACCGCCACCCCGGAGGCGATCCGCAACTTCGCCACCGGGTACGGCGACGACAACCCGCTGTTCACCGACCCCGAGTACGGCCGCGGCACCCGGTGGGGCGGCCAGATCGCCCCGCCGATCATGGCCGGGATCCTGAACGCCCCGCTGCGCGGCGAGCGCCCGTCCAAGCGGGAGCGCGGCGGCAGCTACCGCGGCATCCACGCGTTCGTGTCCGGCGGCACCTGGGACTGGTACCGGCCGATCCGCCCCGGCGACACCCTCTACAGCTTCGGCGGCCTGGAGTCGGTCGAGGTGAAGCGGTCGGAGTTCGCCGGGCGGTCGGTGGTGAAGGTGCACCGCGAAGTCAAGATCGACCAGAACGCCGAGGTCGTCGGCGTCTACCGCACGCTGGTCATCTACACCGAGCGCAAGAAGGCGCGCGAGCGCGGCAAGTACCGGGACATCGCGGATCCGGACTACACCGACGCCGACATGGCGAAGATCGAGGAGATCTACGCGTCCGAGCGGCCGCGCGGCGGCGAGCCCCGCCACTTCGAGGACGTCCGGGTCGGCGAGGAGCTCCCGCCGATGGTGAAGGGGCCGCTCACCACCACCGACATGGTCGTCTTCCACGCCGGCGGCTACGGCTTCACCCCCTACGGGCTGAAGACCGGGCGGCTCGCCCATCGGAACCGGCAGCGGATCGCGCCGTTCTACATCAAGAACGAGTACGGGGTGCCGGACGTGGCGCAGCGCGTCCACTGGGACTCGTCCTGGGCGCAGGCCATCGGCAACCCGCGCGCCTACGACTACGGCGTCCTGCGCGAGTGCTGGGCCCACCACTACCTGACGGACTGGGCGGGCGACGACGCGTGGATCGTGTCCCAGCACGACGAGATCCGCAAGTTCAACTACCAGGGCGACACGCAGTTCCTGTCCGGCGAGGTGACCGGCAAGACCGTCGCCGAGGACGGCCGCTGCCTGGTCGACGTCGCGTTCCGGGCCGCCAACCAGCGCGGCGAGGACACGATGACGGGCACCGCGACCGTCGCGCTGCCCAGCCGCGAGCACGGGCCCGCGCTGCTCCCGGCGGTCCCGGCCGCCCTCCAGCGCGCGGCGGTCGCGATGATGGCCCGGCACGGCGAGCTGCTGCGGGAGGGGCGGCGGTGACGGCGCCGGCCGGCGCGGAGATCGCGTTCACCGCCGAGCAGGACGAGCTGCGCACCGTCCTGCGCGATCTCCTGGCCCGGCACGCCGACCGGCGGCGCCCGATCGGCTCGCCGACCGGGCACGACGCGGAGCTGTGGCGGCGGCTGGCCGCCGATCTCGGCGCGCCGGGGCTGGCCGTCCCCGCGGAGTACGGCGGCTCGGGCGCCGGCCCCGCCGAGCTCTGCGTGGTGTTCGAGGAGCTGGGCCGGGCGCTGGCGGGCGGGCCGCTGCTGGCCACCGCCGGCCTGGCCGTCCCGGCGCTGCTGGCCTGCGACGACGAGGACGCCAGGCGCGCGCACCTGCCGGGGATCGCGGACGGCTCCACCCTGGCCACGCTGGCCTTCGTCGAGGCGGACGGCGACTGGGAGACCGAGGCGTCGCTGACCACGGCGGAGGAGACCGCGGACGGGTACGTCCTGAACGGCGCGAAGTACTTCGTCCTCGACGGCGCCCTCGCCGACCTCGTCCTCGTCACCGCCGCGACCGGCGCCGGCACGGCGCTGTTCGCGGTGCCCGGCGACGCGCCGGGCCTGGCCCGGCGCCCGCACGACGCGGTCGACCCGACCCGCCGGATGGCCCGGCTCGACTTCGCCTCCGTCCCCGCGCGGCGGGTCTCGTCCGACGCGTCCGCCGCCGCGTCCGCCGTCGACCGCGCGCGGATCGCGCTGGCGGCCGAGCAGGCGGGGGGAGCGCGCTGGTGCCTGGACGCCTCGGTCGGGTACGCCCGGACGCGGCACCAGTTCGGCCGCCCCATCGGCGGCTTCCAGGCGGTCAAGCACCGCTGCGCCGACATGATGGTCGCGGTCGAGGCGGCCCGGTCCGCCGCGTACGCCGCCGCGCTGACCCCGCACGCGGACGCCGGCGAGCTGGCGCTCGCGGCGGCGTGCGCGCAGATCTGCTGCTCGCGCGCCTACACCGACGCCGCCGCGGCCACCATCCAGATCCACGGCGGCATCGGGTTCACCTGGGAGCACGACGCGCACCTCTACTACAAGCGCGCCAAGACCGCCGAGCTGCTGTTCGGCACGCCGGACCGGCACCGCGACCGGCTCGCGCGGCTGAGCGGGATCACAGAGGAGGGCCCCGATGGCCACTGACGCGGCGGGTGACGACGCGTTCCGCGCGTCCGTGCGCGCGTTCCTGAAGGAGCACGCGCCGGGCAGGCCGCCCAAGGGGACGGCGGAGCGGCTCGCGTTCGCCAAGGCGTGGGCCGCCACCAAGGCCGACCACGGCTTCGCCGGGCCGTCCTGGCCGCGCGCGTACGGCGGCATGGAGCTGCCGTTCCGGCGGCAGGTCGTCTACAGCGAGGAGATGGCGCGGGTGCGGGTGCCGGCGCATCCCGGCACCGGCTGGGACATGGTCGGGCCCACGATCATCAAGCACGGCACGTCCGAGCAGAAGGCGACGTACCTGCGGGCGACGCTGCGCGCCGACATCGTCTGGGCCCAGGGCTTCTCCGAACCGGACGCCGGCTCGGACCTGCCCGCCCTGCGCACCGCCGCGCGGCGCGACGGCGACCACTACGTGGTGACCGGGCAGAAGGTGTGGAACACCAACGCGGACAAGGCCGACATGTTCTTCGTGCTGGTCCGCACCGGCACGCGGGAGTCGCGGCAGAAGGGCATCAGCTACCTGCTGGTCGACGCCCGCGCCCCCGGCGTCACCGTCCGGCCCGTCCGCGACCTGACCGGCCGGGAGCACTTCTGCGAGATCTTCTTCGACGGGGTGCGGGTCCCCGTGACCGACCGGGTGGGGGAGGAGAACGGCGGCTGGCGGATCGCCCGCACCACGCTCGGCCACGAGCGCTCGGCCGGGGCCCTCACCCAGGCCGCGTTCTACCGCCGGATCGTGGACGAGCTGATCGCGCTGGCCCGCGAGCGCGGCGCCGTCGCGGACCCGGGCGTCCGCCGCAGGCTGGCCGACTTCGACGTGCGGGTCCGGGTGATGAACGTGCACGCCGCCCGCACCATCGCGTCCATCGACGCCACCGGAGACCCCGGCCCGGCCTCCTCGGTGTCGCGCCTCTACACCAGCGTGTTCGAGCAGGAACTGCACGAGTTCGCGGTGGACCTGCTCGGCCCGTTCGGGCTCCTGGAACGCGGCGACCCCGACTCCGTGCAGCGCGGCCGCTGGACGACCGGCTGGCTGTTCACCCGCGCGTCCACGATCGGCGCGGGCACCGCCGAGATCCACCGCAACACCATCGCCGAGCAGGTGCTGGGGCTGCCGCGCGACCCCGCCATGCCCTCGCGCTAGGAGAGAGGCCGCGCCATGAGAGAGACCGCGCGATGAGCGACCGGGAGGCCCGGCGGGTCGACTCCGGGACGCCCCACGTCCTCGGCCGCGTCGAGGACGGCGTCGGGGTGATCGAGCTGAACCGCCCCGAGCGCCGCAACGCCCTGCACCCCGACATGTACGACGCCGTCCCGCGGCTGATCGAGGCGTACGACCGCGACGACGCGGTCGGCTGCGTGCTGGTCACCGCGGCCGGCCCGGCGTTCTGCGCGGGCGGCGACGTCCGCGAGGGCACCGGGCGGCGCGGCGGCGGGGACCCGGCGGCGGTGCTCGCCCGCCTGGCCCGGATGGTCGTCCTGCTGCGGGAGAGCCCCAAGATCTCGATCGCGGCGCTGCCCGGGCCCGCGGTCGGCGCCGGCGTCGGCCTGGCGCTGGCCGCCGACCTGCGGATCGCCGCCGCGTCGGCGACGCTCGCCGGCGGCTGGGCGCGGCTCGCGTTCAGCGGCGACTTCGGCGGCGCCTGGCTGCTGACCCGGATCGTCGGGTCCGCGCGGGCGCTGGAGTTCCTGGTCGGGGACGAGCCCGTCGGCGCGGCGGCGGGGGAGCGGCTGGGCCTGGTCAACCGCGTGGTGCCCGACGCGGACCTGCGCCCCGCGGCGCTGGAGTGGGCGCGGAAGATCGCCGCCGGACCGCGCGGCGCGTACGCGTCGATGAAGGCGAACGTGCGGGACGCGGAGACCATGGGGCTGCGCGAGGCGCTGCCGCGCGAGAGCGAGCGGATGGTGCGGTCGGGACGCTCCCGGGAGCACCGGGACGCCGTCCGCCACCGGCTCGCCGCCCGCCGCTGACCGCGGCGGTCAGGTGAACAGCTCCAGCGGGCGACCCCGGGGCACGCTCGCGCCCACGTTGGCCATGTGCAGCCGCCAGTGCGCCTCGGCCGCCTCCGCGTCGCCCTCCTCCACCAGCGTGTAGAAACGGCGGTAGGACCGGACCGCGCGCCTGCGCTCGGTCACGCCCGCGGCCTGCCCCGACTTCCGGTAGAAGCCGGTGACCAGCTCGTTGAGCAGCCGCGCGAAGATCGCCATGGACGCGTTGCCGGCATGCTCGAACAGCGTCTCGTGCACCCGGGCCGCCGCCTCGCCGAAGGCGGTGCCGTCGTCCTCCCGGGCGGCCGCGGCGGCGGCCTCGATCGCCGCGCGCAGCTCGTCCAGCGCCTTGGGCGTGCGGGCCTCGGCGAACCGGCGGGCCAGCCACGGCTCGATCGCCGCCCGGGAGTCGTAGAGGTCGTCGACGGTGACGCCCTCGATCTGCAGCAGCAGCGCGTACACGCGGGCGATGTGCTCGGTCGTCGGGCTGGTCACCCGCGGCCCGCCGTTGCGGCCGCGCACCACCGTGACCAGGCCCTCGGCCTCCAGGATCCGCAGCGCCTCGCGCAGCGTGGTCCGCGCGACGCCGAAGACCTCCATCAGCTCGTCCTCGGCGGGGAACCGGTCGCCGGGCCGCAGCTCGCCGCGCGCGATCTGCGCCCGGATCGACGAGGCCACGAGCTCCGACGTCCGCGCGCTCCGCTCGATGCCGCGCGGGATCCGGACGGGTCCCGCCGGTGCGCCGCCGATCGGTCGCCGGGACATGGGCCTCCTTCGCAGGCACCGGGGACGACGCTCGTCCCTCCGTAGCAAATGCCTCATAACCTTAGTCGGTTTCAGCGACCTCCGACCATCGGCCAGCAGGCGGTTCAGCGCCCTACGCCCATTGAGGGCCCTAGAAAAACCGACTACTGTTTAATCGGTTTTGTTGCCTCATCGGTGGAGCGCGCATGAAGATCGATGCCCATCTCGGCGCCGACCTGACCGGGGCCCCGGCCGCCGCGGCGAAGCTGGAGGAGGACGGGTACGGCGGAATCTGGGTCGCGGAGGCCGGCGGCGACCCGTTCCTGCTGAGCCTCCAGGCCGCCTCCGCGACCACGGCGGCCACCGTCGGCACCTCGGTCGCGATCGCCTTCGCCCGGACCCCGATGACGCTGGCCACGGTCGGCTACGACCTGGCCCGGCACTCCGGGGGCCGGTTCGTGCTCGGCCTCGGCTCCCAGGTCAAGGCGCACATCGAACGGCGGTACTCCATGCCGTGGTCGCGCCCCGCCGCGCGGATGCGCGAGCTGGTGCTGGCCATGCACGCGATCTGGGCCTGCTGGCAGGACGGCGAGAAGCTCGACTTCCGGGGCGACTTCTACACCCACACGCTGATGACGCCGTTCTTCGCCCAGCGGCCGCACCCCCACGGCCCCCCGCCGGTCTACCTGGCCGGAGTCGGGCAGCGGATGACCGAGGTGGCGGGCGAGGTCGCCGACGGCTTCTTCGTCCACCCGTTCACCACCGAGCGCTACCTGCGGGAGACCACGCTCCCCGCGCTGGAGCGCGGCCGCGCCGCCGCCGGCAAGGACGGCTTCGACGGCTACACGGTCTGCGGCTCCACCATGGTCGTCACCGGCCGCACCGAGGAGGAGGCGGCCGAGGCCGCCCGCGGCATCAAGCAGCAGATCGCCTTCTACGCCTCCACGCCCGCCTACCGGCCTGTCCTCGACCTGCACGGGTACGGCGACCTCCAGCCGGAGCTCAACACCCTCTCCAAGCAGGGCAAGTGGCGCGAGATGACCGGCCTGATCGGCGACGACCTGCTGGCCGAGTTCGCGGTGACCGGCGCGCCGGAGGAGATCGGCCCCGCCCTCCGGGCGAAGTTCGGCGACGTGTACGACCGGGTCACCCTCTACACCCCGTACCGCATCGACCCGGCGACGTTCGCGCCGGCCGGCCCGGGCGGGAACGCGTGAAGCACCCCTGGGACCGTCCGCTGGGCGTCTGGTACCTCGCCGAGCACCACCCCGACGCCCCGGCCGTCCTCCACTGCCCGGCGGGCGAGACCCTGACGTTCGCGGGGCTCGCCGCCCGCGCGCACCGGGCCGTGCACGCCCTGCGCGCGCTGGGCGCCGGGCGCGGCGACGTGATCGGCCTGGCGCTGCCCAACGACCTGGACATCCTCGTCTGGCAGCTGGCGGCCGCCGAAGCCGGGTGGCGCTACGTCACCCTCAACCCGAGGTCCCCCGCCCCGGAGGTCGCGGCCATCGCCGCGCACGCCGGGATGAAGGCGCTGATCGTCCACGCCGCGTACGCCGACCGCGCCGGCGCCGTCGACACCGTGCCCGTCCGCGTCGGCGTGGGCGGCCCCATCGACGGCTTCGTCCCGCAGGAGGAGGCGCTGGCCGGCCACCCCGACTCCCCGCCGCCCGACCGCGCCGCCGGGACGCCGCTCGTCTACACCTCCGGCACCACCGGCACCCCCAAGGGCATCTGGCGGGACCTGCCCGACGCCGCCCCCGAGGCGGCGGCCGACCTGATGAAGACGTTCGCGCACGCCTTCCGCTTCACGCCGCTGGAAGGCGCGCACCTGGTGTCGGCGGGGATGTTCCACGGCGGCTGCCAGAGCTTCTACCTCGCGGCGCTGCACGCGGGACAGCCGCTGGTCATCATGGGGTCGTTCGACGCGGAGGAGACGCTGCGCCTCGTCCACGAGCACCGGATCACCACCGGCTACATGGTGCCCACGCAGTTCACGCGGCTGCTGCACCTGCCGTCCGGCGTGCGCGACCGCTACGACGTCTCCAGCCTGGAGTCGATCGTCCACTCCGCGGCGCCCTGCCCGCCGGAGATCAAGAAGCGGATGCTGGACTGGTGGGGCCCGGTCGTCTGGGAGACCTACGGCGGCACCGAGGGCGCCGCGACCATCGCCAAACCGCACCACTGGCTCGCCAAGCCCGGCACCGTGGGCCGCCCCATCCGCGGCATGACCGTCCGCATCCTGGACGACGACGGCGCCGAGCTGCCCCCCGGCCGCGTCGGGGCCGTCTACCTGGACGGCGGCGGCCGCGGGTTCTCCTACCACCGCGACCCCGAGCAGACCGCCGCGGTCTTCCGCGGCACCGCCTTCACCCTCGGCGACGCCGGCTACCTCGACGAGGACGGCTTCCTGTTCATCGTCGACCGGATCAAAGACATGATCATCACGGGCGGCGTCAACGTCTACCCGGCCGAGGTCGAGAACGCGCTGGCCGCGCATCCGGCCGTCCTGGACAGCGCCGTGGTGGGCGTGCCCGACCCCGAGTGGGGCGAGCAGGTCCGGGCGTTCGTGCAGCCGGCGCCCGGCCACGAACCCTCCGACGCGCTGGCCGCGGACCTCATCGCCCACTGCCGCGAGCGCCTCGCCGGCCACAAGTGCCCCCGCGCCGTCGAGTTCCGCACCGAACTGCCCCGCACCGAGACCGGCAAGCTCTACAAGCGCCTCCTCCGCCCCTGACCCCGCGGCCGGCGCGGGGTCGGGGGCCCGCGCTCAGCGCAGCGTCCAGGACCGGGTGGGCACCGCCGACCGGTCGACCTGCGCCGTCCCGATCGGGTTGCCGACATGGGTGTAGAGCAGCCCCGACCGCAGCGCCTCCGTCCGGGTGGCGTCCAGCGACTCCCAGACCGCCCGGACGGTGCCCTGCACCGCCGCCGGCGGCTTGGCCGCGATCTTCCCCGCGAGCTCCGCGCCCCGCGCCCACAGCTCCGCGCGCGGCACCACCTCGCTCACCAGCCCGATCTGGTGCGCCCGCCGCGCGGACATGCGCTCGTCCAGTCCCAGCAGCGCCATCCGCATGACCTCGCCGACCGGGATCTTGCGGGCCAGCCCGATCGGCTCCAGCGCCGCCGTGAGCCCGTAGCTGACGTGCGGGTCGAAGAACACCGCGTCGTCCGACGCGATGACGATGTCCGACTCGTTGATCCAGTAGAACGCCCCGCCCGCGGCCATCCCGTGCACGCAGCACACCACCGGCTTCCACACCCGGTTCAGCTTCGGCGAGAGCCGCTCCCCCGGGTCTTCCTCCGACCACACGTTCGCCGGGCGGTCGAAGCCCTCCTTGACGTCCACCCCGGTGCAGAACGCCCGGTCGCCCGCCGCGCGCAGCACCACCACGCGCACCTCGTCGTCCTCGCGCACCGTCGTCCAGATCTCGGCGAACTCGTTGAGCATCGCCTCGTTGAAGCTGTTCAAGGCGTCGGGCCGGTCGAGCGTCACGGTGGCGACATGGTCGGCCACCTCGTAGATCACCGTCGTGAAGGCCATCGGTCCTCCGAAGTCCGAACGATCGTCATCCATGGTCGGCCCCCGCGCCCGCGGGGGGAAGGCCGCGCCGCCGTTCTCCTCACATAGATGACTACGTTGACGTAGACAGCTGGGTGCGTCAACCGTTCGGCGGGTCCCATGCACCCAGGGGCTCGCCTGGTCGAGTCGGCCGGCGCAAGAGGAACCGGCTCAGGGGCGGGGCGGCCGCTGCGCCTCGTCCGGGGCTTCCACCTTCCCGGCGATGCGCTCCAGGGCGGCGAGGTCTTCCGGTGCGAGGCGGTCGATGAAGTGGTGGCGCACCGACTCCAGATGCTCGGGCGCGGCGTCCATCAGGGTGTCCATGCCCTGCTCGGTGAGAACGAGGATGCAGCCCCTTCCGTCGTCCGGGTCGGGTGCGCGCCGGATGAGGCCGCGCGCCTCCATGCGGGTCGCGTGCCGGGAGAGCCGGCTGCGCGACCAGCCCATCTTCGCCGCCTGCCCGTGCAGGGCGCCGGCGTGGTCCGGACGTTCCGACAGCGTGCTGAGCACCTCGTAGTCGGCCTCGGAGAGGCCGATCCGAGAGAGGTCGCGCGCGGTGCCGGTCTGGACGGCGACCACCATGCGGCGGAAGGCCCGCCACGCTCGCTCCTCGTCCGGGTCCAGCCAGCGCACGGGTTCGCTCGACGGTCTCTTTGACATGTAAACAACCTATCCCGTAGGTTCATTTACATGTCAACGAACAAGACGCGCGTCCTCGTGCTGGTGTGCAGCACCCGTCCCGGCGCCCTCGGCCCCGCGGTCGGGGCATGGCTGACCGGGACGATCGCCCCCCGCGCCGCCGACCTCGGCGCCGAACTGGTGCCGCTGGCCCTCGCCGACCTCGGCCTCCCGTTCCTCGACGAGGAGGAGCACCCGTCGTCGGGCGTGTACCGGAACGAGCACACGCGACGGTGGAGCGCGATGGTGGACGCGGCGGACGGCTTCATCGTCGTGACGCCGGAGTACAACTACGGGATGCCGGCGTCCCTGAAGAACGCCCTGGACTACCTGTCCCGGGAATGGGCGTGGAAGCCGGTCGGCTTCGTCGGCTACGGCAACACCTCGGCGGGCACGAGGGCCGTGCAGCACGCCAAGCAGGTGGTGACCACGCTGCGGCTGGTGCCGCTGGGCGCCACGGTCGCGCTCCGCATCGCCGACGCCGTGCACGACGGGGAGGTGCGGCCGCCCGCCGCCGCCGCCGACGCCGCGATCGGCGTCCTGGACGAGCTGGTCCGGCTCGCGCACGCGCTCCGGCCGATGCGCGAGCAGGCGCGGCCCGAGAGCGCGGCCGGGCCCGAGCCGGGCTCCTACCTGCGGCGATTGACGCCCGACGACGCCCCCGAGGTGACCGTCCTGCAGCGATGCTGCTGGGTGGACGAGGCCCTCGCCAACGACCCCCGGACCGTCCCCGCGCTGCACGAGTCCGTGGAGCAGGTGCGCGACTGGCTCGCGGACTGGCACGCGGTCGGACTGTGGCGGGACGGCCGGCTCCTCGGCATGGTCCGGACCCGCCGCGTCGACGCGGAATGGCACGTCGGACGGCTCGGCGTCGCCCCCGACCTGCGGGGGCGCGGCCTGGGCCGCTGGCTGCTCCGGAAGGCGGAGGCCGCCGCCGACCCGTCCTGCCGCCGCATCGTGCTCTCCACCGGAGCGGGCAGCCGGGACAACATCGCCCTCTACCGGAGCGAGGGATACCGGCCGGCTCCCCGCGCCCGCGAAGACGGCACCATCCGCCTCACCAAGGAACCCCTCCGCACCGGCTGACGCGGCGCCCCTCGGTCCGTCCGGACACGGCTACTTGACGCCGAGGAGCAAGTACTTGCCAGCATCCGTCAAGTGACGACCACGAGCGAGCACGTCGAACTGGCGACCGAGCTGGTCCGCCTCCTGGAGACGCGGATCCTCGACCCGCTGGAGATCCTGCTGGCGTCCGACGAACTCCTCGGCCCGATCAGGGCGCGGCTGCGCGTGGAGGCCGAGGTGTGGGCCGCCCAACTGCTCGGCACCGACCGGGAGCGGGCCACGCGGACCGCCGGACGGCTCATCGGGGTGCTGTTCCCCGGCGACACCCCCTTCGACCCGCCCGCGGCGTGGTGGCGTACCGCGCTGGGACGGGCCGTGGCCCGCACGGCCGGTCACCCCGCGGCGGCCGCCGTGTCCTACGCCACGGCGGGGGCGATGCTCGGCATCACCCGGCAGGGCGTCCACGACCTGGTCAAACGCGGCAAACTCGACAGGCACCCCGACGGTGGCGTCACCACCTCCTCCATCCGTGACCGGCTCGACCGCCCGCAGGAGAGCGCCCGTGGCACCGCTAGACACGACCATCGATGACCGTCCGGTCCGCCTCGCCGTCCGCGACCACGGCGGCCGCGGAACCCCCGTCCTGCTCCTGCACGGCCTGGGCGGCACCCTGCTGGCCTGGGACGCGGTAGCGCCGCTGCTGACCGGCGCGCACCGGGTCGTCGCCATGGACCTGCGCGGCCACGGGCTGTCCGGCGACGGACCGTGGGAGTGGGAGGCGGTCCTGGACGACATGCAGGAGGTCATCGACCACTTCGGCCTGGCCGCCCCCCTCGTCGTCGGCCACTCCCTCGGCGGCATGGTCGCGGTCCGGTGGGCGCTGCGCCACCCGGACGGCCCCGGCATCGTCAACCTCGATGGCCTGCGCTCGGCGGAGACCGCGCCGCGGCACTACGCAGGCATCGACCACGAGGAACTCGGCGTGCTCCTGGGGGAGCTGAAGGCCGTCTTCGACGCCCAGGCCGAGGCGATGGAGCGGCCGCTGCCCGAGGCCCACGCCGCGATGCATCCCCAACGGGCGCTGCGCACCACCGACGAGGGCGTCTTCCTGCGGCCGGACGCCGCGCTCGCCAGGCGGATCCGTGACGACCCGCACTTCCAGGACGGCGTCGCGGCGGTGGCCGACATCCGCTGCCCCGCCTTGTTCGTCCTGGCCACCGCCGACCTGCCCGGTCTGCCGGGCCGGGTCGGCGAGCTCATGCCGGCGCTGCGCGCCGGCATCCGCCGCGACCTGTCCGAGCTCACCGCCGACCGGCCGCACCTGCGAGTGCTCGAGCTGGCCGCCGGCCACACCATGGTCGACGAACAGCCCGAGCAGATCGCCCGAGCCGTCCTGGATTTCGGGGCACAGAACCCACGCCCTCGCCGATGAGACGGAGTGCCGGACGGGTCGAGAAACGTGAGGTCCGACCGGGAGCCTCGGGTCACCCGTTGGGTCGGCTCGGGTGCCGTCTGCGGTGTACTGCCCAGGCGATCGCGGCGGCGGTCGCCATCGCGGTGGTGGCCAGAATGCGGATCCGGGGGGCCAGCGTTCTCTGCAGAGCCTGCTGCTGGCGCCGTTTGAACGTGGCCGCGTCGTTCTCCCGGGGGAACGGCTCGTCCGGGACCGGTACGCCGAGGAAAGCGCACAACGGCGCCCATCCGTCCTTGACCTCGAACACCAGCAGCCGGTCCTCGGGCACGTGCGCCCTCACCTCGGCGACATGCCGTTCGAAGCGCTCGGCCATCTCCGCGCGCTCGCCGAACGCCCCGCCGATCTCGCGCTGCCAGGTCGTCCGCTGCACGCGGTCGAGGACGTCCGCCACGGACCCGGGGCGGCGCGGGCCCCGCCAGCTCAGCACCCGCACCAGGAGCGGCGGCTCGGCGAGCACGGCGGACATGGTCTGCGCGGCGCTGTCGTACCAGCGTCGCGGATCGCGGACGGTGAGCACCACCTTGGCGTCCGGGAACGCGTCGACGATGTCGCGCCAGAACGCGGTGCCCGGCGAGCCGACGGCGCAGCCGTGGCCCGCGAAGACCTTCCCCCAGTCCACCGCCCGCCCGTCCAGCGCGGCGGCCCAGTCGGCGGCGCGCTCCGGCTCCGCGTTGAGGACCCGCATGTTGTAGCACGGGCCGTACCCGAGCCGGTCGAGTGCCAGCGCGAGCGAAGTCGTGCCCGTCCGGAGGAAACCGACGCCGATGACCTGCACGCGAACTCTCCTCAGGTTGAAGTGGACGACGTCCGGCGGGCGACCAGGGTGCCGGGGTCCTCGCCGTCGTCGACGGGGCGGAGGGCGGTTCCGGCCGTCGGGGTCAGCCCGGCCGCCGCCAGGTCGGCGACGACGGCGTCCGGCCGGTGCAGGTAGTGGGCGCGTTCCACCACTTCGGTCGCCACCGGATCGCCTCGGTGGTACGTGCGGTAGACGAACCGCAGGTGCGCCCGGTCGTCGCCGTCGGGCCGCGCCTCGCACGACATCTCGTACCGGCAGTCGCCGAGGGAGGCCACGTCGGCGACGTGCTCGGGCCAGTCCGGTACCGGTTCCGACAGGACCATGTCCATCGCCACCTCGCCGTCCTCGGCCAGATGCTCGGCGATGGCCTCGAAGAGCGCGGGCCGCTCGGCGTGCGGGACGTGCTCCAGCACACCCGCCAGGTACACGAAGTCGAAGCGGCGGTCCAGGTCGAAGTGGGGCGCCGCGCGGTCGAGCACGGTGACGCGGGCGCGCAGGTGCGGGCGTTCGGCGAGCTTGGCCAGCAGCACCGCGCGCATGGTGGCCGATCGCTCCAGGCACAGGACGGTGGCGGCTCGCTCGGCCACGGCCAGCGTGATCCGGCCGGTGCCCGCGCCGATCTCCAGCGCGTGCCCGTCCCGGGGCGCGCGGTCGGCGAAGAACCGGGGGTCGGGGAGGGCGCCCTCGCCGCGGGAGGCGCGGAAGAGGTCGTAGTAACCGGGCTGGAAGGCGTACGGGTCGGTGCCGAGCGGAGCGACCCGGGCGAAGGAGGACATGCGAGTCACCTGCCTGTCTGGTCGGTACGGGGTCGCGTCGTCAGGAGGTCGTGCGCGGGCGACGTCGTCCGGCCGTCCCGGGTGAATTGCGCCGGGCGTGTCCACTCGCGGAGGGCCCGGCCGGCGCGTTCCCTGATCCGCACCCGGCCGCCGGACTCGACGGCGATGGTGCGCTCCTCGCTCCAGCCGGTGAGGCGGAACTCGCCCAGCCCGACGTGCACCAGGCCGAAGGCGGGCACGCCGTCGATGGCGAGGACGAGCCGGTCCTCGTGCGCGAGGACCTCGGCGTCGGCGTCGGGCCTGGCCTCGACCTCCTCCTCCGACCACTGCGCGAAGTCGCCCGGCAGCCGGAACCGGCAGCACAGCCGGTCGCGTTCGGACGCGCTGAGCGGCACCGGATCGCGGGCGAACATCACCTCGCTCAGCGGCAGCAGCTCCCGGAACTCGTCCGGCAGCAACCCGACGATCTCGCGGCTGACCAGGCAGTCGAGCACCATGTGCACCCGGGAGCGGTCTCCGCCGTTCGCCACGTAGTGGCGTCGGCCGAAGTCGCCGAACCACAACCGCCCCGCCGTCCAGTGCTCGGACACGCCGTCGATCACCACGACGGCGTCCGGGTTGGTGTCGATCGGCACATGCAGCCGCAGGAGCCCGCGTGCGAACCCGTACTTGTAGTCGCGGTGCTCGTGCACGGTCGCCCCCGCGCCCAGGGCGATCAGCCGGACGCCCCGGACCGGCGCCGGCAGGGCGTCGACGACCTGGGCGAGGGCCGGGGCTTCGGCCAGCCACGGGGTGTCGGCGAAGTCGGTCAGGCCCGCGCCGCCCGGGTCGGTCCGATCCGGGTCGCCGCCGACGCTGCGCAGCGGCAGGATGCGCCAGTCCACGCCGGACTCCGCGGCGGCGCCGTCCTGGCTGTACGGGCGCTGGGCGCGCCACCGCCGGCGCCGCAGCCGGTCGAGGTCGGCGCGCAGCGCATCGGCGTCGAAGCCGAGCCGCATCGGCGCGGACGGCGGGTACGCGGCGGGCGGGTCGGCGGGCGGGTCGGCCGGCGGTTCGATGGCCTGGTGGTGCGTCGTCACGGTCGCTGCTCCCGGGCGCCGGCGGCGGGCAGGTCGGAGACGTCGAGGGCGAAGCGGCCGACCGCCCACGCGATGGCGGGCACGTTCTCGCCGAGCGCCCGGCGGTCGAGGTTGCCGATCGTGTCGCACGGCTGGTGGTAGCAGGGGTCGTACAGCCGCCCGGCCGTCCCGCCGAACCGCGCCGCCTGCGCGGCGGTCTTGACCCCGAGGACGCCGCCGTTCAGGCCGCCGACCGGGACGCCCGCGGCCATGAACGGCTCGTGGTCGGAGCCGACGGCCCGCAGGTCGTGGCTCTCGTAGGGGAGTCCGGCGCGGTCGAAGTAGTCCTTGAAGACCTTCTCCACGACCCCCGACCCCGGCGGGCCCGGCGGGGTGCCCGGCGGCTGCTCGCTCGCGTCCCCGTCGAGGACGAACCGGACCCCGTTCGGCGCGGCGATCAGTTCGAAGTTGAGGTAGAGCGCGATCTCGGCGCGTTCGTCCGGCGTCAGGTTGCGCACGTAGTGGTAGGAGCCGATGTCGATGAGCTCCTCGGCCCCCCACAGCGCGAACCGGACTCTGTGCCGCACCTTGCCCTGGTGGGGGGCCAGCCGCAGCGCGGTCGCCATCAGCGCGGAGGCCGCGGCGGCGTTGTCGTTGATGCCGGGTGCTTCGCTCACGCTGTCCAGGTGGGCGCCGGCGATGACGGTGCGGCCGTCGCCGCCGCCGCGCGTCTCGGCGAACAGGTTGGTGGTGACTCCCGCGACCTCGTGCCCGCGCAGGTCGAGGCGCAGCCGCACCCGGTGCCGCGCGGCCTCCCGGGCGAGCCGTTCGGCCTCCGTCTGGGGGATGCTCGCCACCGGGATGGTGAACGCCTCCCGGTCGAACCCGTGCAGCCGGTAGATGTTGTCCGGACTCGGCGTCGCCAGGTAGATCAGCATCGCCTTCGCGCCGAGCCCGGCGGCGACCCGCTGCTGTGCCGTGTGGCCGCAGGAGCCGCGCCGCACCACCACGACGGACCCGGCCACGGGCAGCCCGTCGTAGTCGGCGGCGGAGCATCCGGCGGCGTCGTCCGTCGTGGCCCGGGGCACGACGAGGTGGGCGTCGAGGCCGCCGGGCGGGGTGCCGGGCGACCAGCGCATGACCAGCGCGCGCACCTGCCGGACGGCGGGCGCGGTCACCGTCGCGCTCTCCGCGTCGACCCGGTAGTCGGTGTACGGCACGTGCTGCCGGTAGACGCGGTAGCCGGCGGCGGTCAGCACCTCGGCGGCGTAGCGCGAGGAGGCTTCGAACCCCGGAGTGCCGGTGGAGCGCACCCCGCCGTTCTGCGCGGCGATCCGGTCGAAGGCACGCAGGTGCCGCCACACGTCGCCGCCGCGGGTGGACTCCGCCAGCATCCGCGCCAGCCAGAGTTCCCCGGACCCGCCGGCGGACGCCTCCCGGGCCGGTGCCGCGTGGGGCGGGGCCGCGGAAGCGGCGGACGGCGGAGCGGCCGAAAGGACGGCGGCGGCCATGGTGACGAGGCCGGTCGCCAAGGCGGTTTTCGTGCGCACGAACACCCTCAACAGCCCTCCAGTGAAAAAGTGGTGCCCGGAAACAAAAACCTTGTAGATATGTGCTGAAAGCCTTTGAACCGGGCCGCTTGATGATCAATGAATGCCCGGCATATCGGGGCAGGTAGGAAGCGTGCCCCGATATGCCGGGCACCCTCTATGCCACTCAGTGGAGGTAACGCATCCGTGCCACCCCCTTTCTGTCGAGACGATTTCCAGGTCGGTCAGGCGAGCCGGGCTCTGAGCCGAGCCACGCCCCGCAGGGTGAGGTTCCGGTGGTAGACGGGCTCGCCCGCGAGGCGGAGGCCCGGGAACTCGGTCGCGAGCAGGCCGAGGACGACCCGCGCCTGGAGGACCGCCAGCGACTGCCCGAGGCACGCGTGGGCGCCCCGGCCGAACCCCAGATGCGGGTTGGGGCGGCGGGCGAAGTCCAGCTCGTCGGGCTCGGCGAACCTGGCCGGATCCCGGTTCGCGGCCGCCAGCATCAGCGTCACCGCCTCGCCGGGCGCGATGACATGGCCGCCGACGCGCGCCTCCCGCACGCACGCCCGTCCGTCGGCCTGCACCGGCGTCACGTACCGGACCAGTTCCTCCACCGCGAGGGACAGGTCGGCCCGAGCGAAGCGCGCCCAAGTCTCCGGCTCGTCCAGCAGGACGACCAGAACGTTGCCGAGCAGCCGCCCCGCCGATTCGAACCCGGCGTGCAGGACGGCCCGCAGCGTGTTCAGCAGCACCGGACGCGCGATGCCGGAGCCGGGCGCCTTGGCCGCCACGTGCGCCACCAGCCCGTCCGCCGGCGGGTCGTCCAGCCAGCGGCCCGTGTATTCGGCCAGCTCGGCGCGGGCTCGCACGGCGGGCCCCGCGGTCTCCGGCCAGACCCCGGCGTCCATGCCGTCCACGATCGTCTGCGACACGGGCAGGAACCACGCGGCGTCGATCGGCGGCACCCCGAGCACCGCGGTGATGGTGTCCAGCGCGAGGGGCGCGGTGAGGTCGGACACGCAGTCGAACTCCCCGGCCGCGCGCAGCCGCCCGGCCCGGGCGCGGACCTGCGCGGCGATGCGCTCGCGCAGCGGGCCCGGGTCGAGGCCGCGGACCGCGTCGACCATGAAGTGCCGGATGGCCGTGTGCTCGGGCGGGTCGAGCGACTGGATGCTCAGCAGCGGCTCCGGGACGGCCTCGCCGATCCGGCGCCAGTCCGAGGCGAACGACTCCGTGTCGCGCAGCACCGCGGCGCAGCCGTCGTACCCGGTCACCACCCAGGAGTCGAGGAAGGCGCTGCGGTAGACGGGCGCGCTCTCGCGCATGCGGCCGAAGAGGGAGTAGGGATCCAGCAGCGCCGCGGGCTCCGCGAGTCCCGCCGCCGGGTCCGCGACCGGCGCCTCCGACATGTCGACCTCCTCGCACGGACGGCTACCGGCGAGCGGCCTCGAGCCCCGTTCGTCGCGTCCCGTACGGGTGGCCGGGAGGACGACGGCGCCATCGCTCAGGTGTCCGGGAGATCGTCCGACACATGATCTTTACTGATGGTAAATGGGCGATGCGGAATTGCCGAGTGCCGGATCCGGCCACCGGTCTTCCATTTTCCTGAACGCGTCGCCATGGCATGGTCTTGTAGTTCCGCCTCGCCGCCGAGGAGGCCGCCTGTGAGGGTTCTGCTGACCAATCCCGGGTTCCGGCTCCTGATCACCGGCCAGTCCTTATCGACCCTGGGCGACCGGGCGCTCATCATCGCTTTCGGCATCTGGGTGAAGGAGCTGACCGGCAGCAATGCCGCGGCGGGCGGCGCGTTCTTCTTCGTCGCCCTGCCGTTCCTGTTCGCCCCGTTCGCCGGGGTGCTCATCGACCGGTTCCCGCGGCGCCAGATCTTCATCGCGACCAACCTGGCGATGGCGGGCGTCATGCTGCTCAGCCTGCTGGTGCGCGGCGAGGACCAGGTCTGGCTGCTGTACGCGATCATCCTCTGCTACGGCATCGCCGGTGTGATCATCACCGCCACCCAGGCCGCCCTCGTCACGGCGATCGTGGACGAGGACGCGCTCCCCGACGCCAACGGCCTCCTGCAGACCTCCGCCGACGGCGTGAAGCTCCTCGCCCCCCTCTTCGGCGCGGCGCTCTTCACGGTGGCGGGCGGCCACGTCGTGGCCCTGCTGGACGCGGCGACGTTCCTGGCGGCCGCGGTATGCGTGTGGCTCATCCGGGCGCCCGGCGACCAGCGCCACGTCACCGGTGCCCTGGAACTGCGCGAAGAAGTGCTGTCCGGCCTGCGCCACATCTACCGCTCCCCGCCGCTGCGCACGCTGGTGGGCGCGCTGGGCCTGGGCATGCTGGTGACCGGCTTCTCGCAGACGCTCGTCTTCTCCATCGTCGACGACGGGCTCCACCGCGCCCCCGCGTTCATCGGCGTCCTGAGCAGCGTGCAGGGCGCGGGCGCCATCTGCGCCGGCCTGGCGGCGGGCGCCGCCATCCGCCGCGTGGGCGACCTGCGCACGGTGATGCTGGGCTTCGCCCTGGTGACGGCGGCGTCCCTCGTCTACCTGGCGCCCGCCGTCCTCCCGGTCGCGGCGGGGGCGTTCCTGTTCGGCTTCGGCATGTCCTGGACGACCGTCGGCCTGGTCATGGCGGTGCAGCGGCGAACACCCGACGCCCTGCGCGGACGGGCGCTGTCCGCGGCGATGGGCGTCGTCAGCACCCCGCAGACCGTCTCGATCGCCCTGGGCGCGGCCCTGTCCCTGGCGGTCGACTACCGGGTCCTGCTCCTCCTCATGGCCGCGGTGACCGCCGTGAGCGCCGTCTGGCTACTGCGGGTCCCGCCCGCCCCGCGAA
>NZ_QHJN01000060.1:0-41696 GCF_003947565.1 Actinomadura sp. WAC 06369
GCGCGGCGCCGCCGTCGTCTGCCAGGAGCCGCCCGAGGCGGTCCTGCACCACCTCGACGTCGCGAACCGCCTCCTCGCCGAGGAGGCCACCGCCACCTGCATCTACGGGGTCGTCAAGGGCTCCGGCGCGGACTGCGAGCTCCTCCACTCCTCCGCGGGCCACCCCCCGCCGCTGCTGACCACCGCCGACGGCGCCACCCGCTACCTCGACGACGGCTCCGGCCTCATGCTCGGCACCGGCGTCGACCTGCCCCGCCCCGCGGCCCGCACCCCGCTCCCCCCGCACTCGACCCTCCTGCTGTACACCGACGGCCTCATCGAGCGCCGCGACGAATCCATCGGCGCCTCCCTCGACCGCCTCCGCGAGCACGCCGGCGCCCTCGCCCGCGCCCCCCTCGGCGTCTTCTGCGACGAACTCCTCATCCGCCTCGGCGCCGACGGCACCGACGACATCGCCCTGATCGCCCTCCGCCCCACCGGCTGACTAGCCGCCCGGCGACGAACGCACCGCATGTCCCCTGTGCGGGAGCGTCACGGCCTTGGCACGGGCCTCGTTCCATCAACGCGAATTGGTGAGCGAACTTTTCGGGGTGGGAGCGAGTCGTACGTGATGCCATCATGTTTCCGGAGCGAAGGAAAACGTATGAATGCCGGTGACCTGACCATTGTCGCAGTGCTGGCCGGGTGCGCCGGCTTCGCCGGGGTCGTCACTTACCTGCTCGTCGGTCGCGACCTTCGAGGTGGGGCCAGGGTGGCGGCCGCGGTGGGCGCCGCCGTGCTCGTGGGATTGGCGTCCATATTCGTGCTCTACCTCGCGGTGGCCGCGTTTCTGGCGTGCGGGGCGGCCTACCTGGTGGCGCGCCGCATGCTGCGACCAGGGCTCGCTTTGGCGGCGTCCGGGGTCGTTCTACTCGGCGGACTCTCGTGCGCTGTAGCGCTCATGTCCATCGCACTCAGTGAAATGTAGGCGGCGACTTCTCCCGTCAGATAGCCACCGGTTGTCGTGGAGGACGAGCGTTACTCAGCAGGGACCACCGGACGGGCGTCGGGGTTGGCGTCGGCGTGCGTCGGCACCCAGCACGGCGAGGGGGGGCGACCGATGGACGGGCCGGGACAGGTTCACGGATCGTCATGCGGTTGTGGACCCAGGATCAATAGCCGTTGACCGCCGCGTGGCACCCTGACAGCGCAAGTCACCGCACATAGCCGAAGCGGGCGCCAGCAGACGGGAGCGTGGGCATGAAAAAGATTTCCACCATAATGGTGGCGGCGGGAACGGCGGCCGCGGCAATGACCATTACCGCGTCCCCGGCGCACGCCAGCCAGGATGCGGTGGTACACGTGCGCCTCTGCGATATGACCTGGTGCGGCAGCGCAGGGTACGCGCACTTCAATTCAGACCCCACCCCCCTCATTCCCGGTGACGCATTGAGGGTCTGCGACACCGAGGCCGACGGCTGGGGGGTCATCGGCTGGCTGGTCACCAACGAAGGCCAGGTCATTCGCAGCGCGACCACCCAGGGCCGCAATTCGCCGTACTGCACGTCCTGGAAGAGCGGGAACCTGCCGGAGGACATGTACCTCACTGTCATAGCCTGCAAAATCAAGGGGAAGACCACGGAGGGCTGCCGAAGCCTCGACGCATGGGCCTGACCGAGGGGCTCCGAACGGGCGTACCTGGACGCCCTTGCTCAGCAAGGGCTCCGGGGACGGCCCCCGCCGCAAGGCGTTCGAGCCAGCGGATTGGCTCGACGAAGTACGCGTGCGACGACGTGCCCTCACCGAACGCGATGAGTACTCGTTCCCGTTGCCCGTCCGTCACCCGATGATCCGGACGCCATCATGATGCCGAATGGGGACGGTCGCATGATGGGCCATGGCGTCCACTACCCTGACCGCAAACGCTTCATTTGCCAGCGTTCGAACTTCCTCGACGGTGGCCCAATAGAATGCCTTGCTCTCCTCGGACGGGGTCAGCACGCCACCGTCGACCGTGCAGCGGAAGACCAGTGCAACAATACTGCGAACTATATTCTTGTACACTCCGGTAAGCCCGACCGGCGTCACCAGCAGGCCCGTTTCCTCCAGCACTTCTCGCTGCACTCCAGCGACAATGCTTTCGCCCTGCTCGAGGATCCCGCCGGGAGCCTCCCAGTGCCCGTTGTCTCTTCGCTGCATGAGTAGCGCACGGCCCCGCTCGTCCACGACGACCCCGGCAACACTGACCGAGTGACGACCGTCCAGCATGTCGTGCCCCCTGGTACGAGTCTAAGGAACCACTGGCCAGCTACTCGCGAACGCTATTGCTCTCCCGCCTGTGGCTACACTCACCGTAGTACATGTACGTACGAGTTGAGGAGTTGCCTCACGTGGCTGGCCTTAAACTTCCGGAAGTGGACCCACTCAGCGACCGGCCGGTATTCAAGCAGATTGCGGACCATCTTCGGGTGGCAATCGAAAGCAACGGGTTCCCGCCCGGAGCAAAACTTCCTTCCGAGAGCAACTTGATCGCACATTATGAAGTAGCTCGCATGACAGTGAGAAACGCTCTTCAGATACTCCAAAGCGAAGGGCTGACTGTCGCGGAGCACGGGAAGGGAGTGTTCGTCCGTTCCCGTCCACCGGTTCTCGTCTGAGGGCGAGCGTTACCCGGCAGGGGCCACCGGACGGCCGTCGGGGCCGGCGTCGGCGTGCGGCCACAGCGCGGACTCGTCCCGCCGCAGACGCGACACCTCCTCCATACGGTCGCCCGGGATGACGACCTGAGTCACCTCAACGGCCTTCTCGTCCTTCGCGCTGTAGCTGATGCGAGCGATCTCCCAGACGGGAAGCTCGGCCGGAATCAGCAGCGACTTGGTCTCGCTTGCCGTCGGCATCCGCACCCGACGCCTCTCCAGCCATTCCAGAGGCCCGTGCCCCGCGGCCTCGATCGCGTCGACCCACGCACCCGGCCCCGTCCCGAACGGCTCCGCGACCTCTGGCACCTCTCTGCTGATCCTGGGGTGGATCCACGTCGTCGAAATCTGGAAGGCTGGCTCCCCCTCCGGCCCCGTCACGCGCAGACGCCTCATGACCGTCGTCCCGACCGGCACGTTCAGCATGTGCGCGAACCGCGGGTCCTCGATCGGCGCCTCACCGACCTCCGGCTCGATATGGTGCACCCACAGCTCGTTGCCCATGGCCGCCGGGAAGCTGTAGCCCGCCGCGAACTCCTGCCCGTCCTTCAGATGCCGGGTGTTCCGCCTGACCAAGTCGGTACGCATGACCGTCTTCCGATGCTTCGGCCGGACGACCGTGCCCCGCCGAGGCACCGACACCAACCGCCCCTCCTGCGCGAGCTTGCCGACCGCACGGGCCACCACGTTCCGGCTCGCGTCGTAGTGCTTCGCCAGCTTCTCCATCTGCGGCAGCGTCTCGCCCGCCTGCCACTCACCTTCGTCGATCCGGCGCAGCAGGTCGTCGGCGATCTCGTTGTACCGAGCTGCCCCCACGTGTCCACCCCATCGCATCTATTTGTTGAAGCTTATTGACAGACCTGCAGGCCAAGGAGACGATGAAGCTCGGACGCGATTTGTTGAAGCAAATCCCGTCCGAGGTCGTCGCTCGCACCCTACAGACGTACCCGGCATGTCGGAAGCGAGACCCGCTATCCCCCTTAGCCACAGGGCGTGCGAGCACCACAGGTACGCGATCCGGAGTCTCCGATGACGCTCGTCCAACCTACGACGACCGCCGTCGCCTACAGACCTGGATCACCACGACCGGCTCGACCACAGGGTCGGAGAAGTTCCTTGGGTCGAGCCAAACAAGGGCGCACGTAATGGACATCAGACTCGCTGCCGCTGCGAACTTGGACCTGACCTGTGTCGTCACTCGGACGACGCCTGGGCAGGTGCGGACGCTCGTGGAGTTTCGGCTCACGGAGTGGGGGCTGCTCGGCATCGTGGACGACGTGCAGCTTGTTGCCAGCGAGCTCGTCACCAACGCGCTGCGGTGTACGCCGGATCGGAAGGTGCGGGTCCGGCTCACGCGCGAGCGCGACTCGGTCCTGTTAGGTCCTGTTTAGAAAGTCCTGGTTCGGGCGGCATGTCGCGCCTGGAGACGAGTGAGGTCTCCGGTAGATGGATCAACGACCAAGAAGACCATCACCACCGGAGACCTCGTGCCCAGCGTACCGATCGGAGCCCGCAAAGACCTGACCGACCGGCAATGGCGGGTCCTGGAGCCGCTGCTGCCGGACGGGCGCGGACGTGGCCGTCCGCCCAAATGGTCGCGCCGGCAGCTGGTGAACGGCGTCCGGTGGCGGACCCGGGTCGGCGCACCGTGGCGTGACGTGCCCGAACGCTACGGGCACTGGCAGTCGGTCTACCGGCTGTTCCGCTGCTTCCAGCGAGCCGGGGTCTGGGCGTTGATCTGGGCGAAGCTGATGGCATTCGCCGTGACCGAGGACGGTGCATGGTGGTTCCTCGAGTGCGGGCCGGGCTCCCAGTGGGCCTGGCTGGAGGACGAGACAGGGGCTCCCATCGCGGAGGCCGTCGCCGACACCCTTCTCGGAGCGGCCGTATGACCGACGACCTCGATGGTTGGCGCGGCCGCGCGGCCGCCCTCGCCGAGGGGCTCGCGCGGCAAGGCGCGATCACCGACTCCGCATGGCGCGAGGCCGTCGCGGCGGTGCCTCGGCACGTCTTCGTGCCCGCGTTCCACGACGATGAGGCCGGAGTCGTGCGCGCCGGTGATCCTCGGTGGCTCGACGCGGTCTACAGCGACGACACGCTGGTGACGCAGCGCAAGGAGCACGACGGGTCCGCATGGTCCACGAGTTCGACCACGCGGCCGAGCCTGATGCTGCGGATGCTGGAGCTTCTGGACGTCTCGGACGGCATGACCGTCCTCGAGATCGGCACCGGGACCGGGTACAACGCCGCTTTGCTGTCCGAGCGGCTCGGAGCGGAGAACGTCACGTCGGTCGACATCGACCCGGAGCTGGTCGAGGCCGCTCGGGGACGGCTTGCCGGTGCGGGGTACGTCCCTCGTCTCGAGGCGCGCGATGGTGCGCTCGGGTGCCCGGGGCGGGCTCCGTACGACCGGGTTATCGCGACCGTCGCCTTCGAGCGCGTCCCGCGTGCCTGGATCGGGCAGGTTCGTCCGGGCGGGGTCGTCCTCGCCGACGTCCGTCCACGGGGCATGACCTGGGCGGGCGCGCTGGCGCTCCTCACCGTGGGCGCGGACGGGACGGCGGGTGGGCCGCTCGTGAGCTGTACGTGGGGCTTCATGTCCGCGCGTCCGGACGTGTCGCGGCCCGGCGCGCCGGAGCCCGTCCACATCGACGCGACGTCCGTGCGGAGCCGGACGAGCGAGGTCGGCGCGGGTGCGCTGCGCACGCCGGGCCTGTCGTTGCTGATCTGGCAGCGGCTACCGGGGATCAACGCCTACTCCGAGGCCGGCGGCGCGCAGATCACGGCGCCGGACGGCTCGTGGGCGAAGGCGTCCGGGCGCGTCCCGGCGCACGTGGAGCACGGCGGGCCCTCGGACGTCTGGACGCGCGTCGAGGAAGCCCACGCCTGGTGGGTCGGGCACGGACGGCCGGGGGTCGAGGACTTCGGGCTCGCCGTCGGACCGGACGGGCAGCGCCTCGTGCACCGCGGGCGCGGGAGAGGGATGGGGGGTTTGGGATAGTTCTTTCATGATCAAAGTTGTCGTCGCCGTGGTGGTCGGGGCGGTGTTCGGGGCGGTCACGTCGTTGCTGAACGCGCTGTCGAGTCCCTACACCGGCATCGGGGAGCCGCTCGCCGGGACGGTGGCGGCGCCGGTGCTTCAGGTCGCGAGCCGGCTGCTGGGCGTGGGGTGGTCGTGGGCCGCGCTGGCCCTGGCCGCCGGGTGGTACGCCCGGCGGGCGCCGCTCGGGGCCGCGGCCGGGACGGGCGCGCTCTTCGCGGCCACGGCGGCGTACTACGTGCTCGATCCGGTGCTGCGCCAGGAGCCGTTCGGCTGGCACGCGGGCGCGCTGGTGTTCTGGGGCGTCGCCGCCGCCGTGTTCGGGCCCCCGCTCGGCGCGCTCGGGGCGTGTGTCGGACGGCCGGGGCCGCTCGGGCTCCTCGCGGGGCTCGTCGTCCCCGCCGGCGCGGCCGCGGAGATGCTCTGGTTCCGCGCGCCGCATCCGCTCATCCCGCTGTCGCCCGCCGAGCAGACCGCCCGGTGGATCGTGCTGGTCGGCGCCGCGGCGGTCGCGTTCGTGCTGGTCGTGCGGCGGTTCGCGCGGCTGTGAGCCCGTCCGGCTCCGCCGGACGGGCCGCACGCGGTCAGGGGGCGAGGGTCCGGCGGCGCTCGGCCCACTTGAGGGAGTGGCGGATCGCGTCCTCGATCGTGTAGTCGGGCTTCCAGCGGAGCAGGTCCCACGCCTTCTCCGGACGGACGAACGCGCCGACGACGTCGCCGGGGCGCGCGGGCGCGTCCTCGGCGCGGAACGCGTCGCCGACGACCTCGCGGAAGGCGGTGACGAGCTCGCGGACGGTGGTGCCGCCGCCGGTGCCGAGGTTGACGACCTCGTAGCCGGGGTGGTCGGACTTGGGCGGGACGACCGCGTCGAAGCGGGTCGCGGCCTCGTAGAAGGCGCGGGCGATGTCCCAGACGTGGATGTAGTCGCGGACGGCGGTGCCGTCGCGGGTCTCCCAGTCCACGCCCGTGATCTGGAAGGGGACGCCGAGCTCGTAGGACTCGATCATCTTGCCGAGGGCGTGGGTGGGTTTGCTGCTCTGCAGGCCGGAGCGGAGCCGGGGGTCCGCGCCGATGGGGTTGAGGTAGCGGAGGGAGATGACGCGGAGGCCGTGGGCCCTGCAGAGGTCCTGGAGGAGCAGTTCGGCCATCATCTTCGAGCGGGTGTAGGGGTTCTGCGGGTCGAGGGCCGAGGTCTCCGTGACCGAGAGGTCGGGTTCGGGCCGGTACATCCCCGCGGTCGAGGCGAAGATCATCCGGTCGGCGCCGTTGCGGAGCAGGTGCCCCGCGAGGTCGAGGGTCTTGGCGAGGTTGACCCGGTAGTAGCGCTGCGGGTCCCGCATGGAGTCGGGCACGACGATGAGCGCCGCGCAGTGCACGGTGGCGATGACGTCGGGGTGCTCGCGGAAGATCGCGTCGATGAGGTCCCCGTCGCCGATGTCGCCCTGGTAGAAGATCTTCCCCGCGGTGAACTCCGGCCGCCCCGTGACGAGGCTGTCGAGCACGACGGGCGTGATGCCGTGCTCGGCGAAGACCGACGCGATCGTGCTGCCGATGAAGCCGGCTCCCCCGGTGATCAGGACTTTCATGTGGCATCCCCTGAAGCCAGTGCCTGGACACGCACAGAATCCGCAGCGTCACGGGGGCGGTCAACGCCGGTGTCCGAGTTCGGACGGGCGTCAACCGGGGCGGGGCGGCGGGCGTCCGCGCACGGTTCCTCCGGGCGCGCGAGGCGGGACGAGTACAGCGTTTGCGGGATCCGGACGGGCGCCGGACGCGGCATGGTCGGGAGATGCGACCCATCCGCGTCCTCATCGTGGACGACCACACGCTGTTCGCCGAGGCGCTCGCCGCCCGGCTGGGGCGGGAGCCCGACCTGGTGATCCTGCCGATCGCCGCCGACGCCCGGCGGGCGCTGGCGCTGGCCGCGACCGAGCGCCCGCAGGTGGTGGTGCTGGACATGACGCTCGGCGCGGAGAGCGGCCTGGACGTGCTGGACCGGCTGCGGGAGTCGCATCCGGACGTGCGGGTGGTGGTGCTGACGGCGATGAGCGAGCTCGACGTGCTGGTGCAGGCGGTGCGGCGGGGCGCGGTGGGGTGGCTGTCGAAGACGGAGAGCGCGGAGCTGGTGGCGCGGGTGATCCGGTCGGCGGCGCGGCGCGGCGGGTGGGTGCCGCCGGACGTGCTGGGCGAGGTGCTGCGCCGGCTCGTGGGCGGGGCGGAGGAGGAGCGGCTGCCGGAGCTGACGCCGCGGGAGCGGGAGGTCCTGCAGTGCATGGTGGACGGCCTGGGCCGCGCGGAGATCGCGGACCGGCTGGGGCTGTCGGCGAACACGGTGCGGACGCACACGCAGAACCTGCTGGCCAAGCTCGGGATGCATTCGGCGCTGGAGGCGATCACGCTCGCGATGCGGGCGGGGATGCGGCCGCGGGACTGATGCAAACGGCGTAGGCCGGGGTCGTCTTTTGGGCGATTTCGCGCGGTTACGACGTTCTTACGCTCGGCCTGACGAGGGCGGAGGGAAGATCGTGGAACTCGACGAGGTCGCCGCGCGGGTGGGGCGCCGCTACTGGGCGCTCCTGCTGGTCCTGACCGTTGTCCCCGTGCTGGTCGTGGGGTTCGTGATGAACGGGCGGGAGCCGCCCGCGGTCGCGCAGACCCGGATCGAGGCGAGCGGCAGCGTGACCGACGCGGCCGTCGGGGACGCGGGCGTCAGCATCGTGGTCAGCCAGGTGACGGCCTACGCGACGAGCCGGAACCTGCTGACGGCGGTGCTGAAGGAGCAGAAGATCGACCGCGACCCGCGGGAGCTGGCGAAGAAGATCGAGGTGACGGGCCTCGGCACGGCCACGATCGTGGAGCTGGCGGTCGAGGACGCCGACCCGGAGACGGCGCGGAAGCTGGCGGACGCCGTCGGCGACGCGGTGGTCGAGCAGATCAACGAGTCGAACCGGGGTGCGCTGACGGAGCAGATCGACGAGATCAACGACCGGATCCGGGACCTGGAGGAGAAGCTCGCCCCGCTGGCGCGGCGGGCGTCGGGGACGGTGCCCGACGTCGGGGCGATGAACGAGCGGGAGCGCGTCCAGGCGGAGCTGACGGACCTGCGGTCGAGCCGGACGGAACTGACCTCGCAGCTGACGGCGGCGGGTTCGGCGTCGGTGGTGCAGCCGGCGGTGCTCGCGCCGGAGTCGGACCCGATGGTGATGCTGGCGGCGATCGCGGGGCTGGTCGGGCTGGTGCTGGCGATCCTGGTCGCGGTGGTGTGGGAGATGCTGCGGCCGACGGTGCCGGGGCAGCGCCGGGTGGCGCGGCGGCTGGGCGTCCCGCTGCTGGGCTGGGCGGACCGGGGCCCGGCGGAGCTGGCGGACCTCGGCCGGTGCACGCGGCTCGCGGCGCGCCGGGAGGGCGTCGCGCAGATCACGCTGGTCGGGGCGCCCGGCCCGCTGCCCGCCGAGCTGGTGTCGACGGTCGCGTCCGCGGTGTACGGGGACGAGACGAAGCTCGTCGACGCGCGGACGGAGGAGCCGGAGGAGGAGCGGCCGGACGACGGCGGGGACGGGCCGGCGGCGAACAGCAGCGGGCCCGCGGCGAAGAAGACGAGCACGTCGGTGGTGCGGGCGGGCACCGCGGTGATGGCGAAGAAGGCGGGCGAGGTCGCGCGGCGGACGCCGGTGCCGTCACGGGAGCCCTGCCACGTGCACGCGTTCGAGGACGTCGACCCGGGGACGGACGCGTCCGCCGGTGTCGTCGTCGTGGTCGGTCCGGTCACCGCGGTGTCGGGGCTGGAGGCGGTGCGTGACCTGGTGGCGGCGTCGGGGTGGCCGCTGCTGGGGGTCGTCGGTACCCGGAAGATCAAGAGGTAGGGCAGATGAGTTCCGTTCCCTTCACCGTTCCGTCGCTGGCCGGAGAGGTCTCCGACGCCGTCGTCAAGGTCCTCGACTCGGGGTGGATCACCACGGGCCCGCAGACGGCCCAGTTCGAGCAGGAGTTCGCCGACTACCTGGGCGCGCCGCACGTGGTGGCGGTGGCGTCGTGCACGACGGCGCTGGAGCTGAGCCTGCGGGCACTCGGGCTGCCGCCCGGTTCGGCGGTGCTGACGCCCAGCCTGACGTTCTGCGGGGCGATCAACGCGATCCTGCACGCGGGCCACCGGCCGGTGCTGGTGGACGTGGACGAGGACACGCTCGTCCCGAGCGCGCGGACGGTCGCGGCGGCGGCGGCGCGGGCGGGCGCGGCGGCGATGGTCGTGCAGAACCAGGGCGGCTACCCCGTGGACGTCGCGGCGCTCGCCGAGGCGGCGGGGCTGGACCGGACGCGGGTCGTCGAGGACGCCGCGCACGGGCCGGGCGCGGCGCGCGGCGGCGCGCCGGTGGGTTCGGCGTCGTTCGCGGCGTGCTTCAGCTTCTACGCGACGAAGAACATGCCGATCGGCGAGGGCGGGGCGGTCGCGTCGGACGACCCGGAGTTCGCCGACCGGGTGCGGGCGATGCGGCTGCACGGCATGTCGAAGGACTCGTGGCGCCGCTACCTGCCGGGCGGGAGCTGGCGCTACGACGTGAAGGCCGTGGGGCTGAAGGCGAACATGACGGACGTCCAGGCGGCGATCGGGCGGGCGCAGCTCGCGGCGCTGCCGGACTGGCAGCGGCGCCGCGCGGAGATCGTCGCCGCGTACGACGCGGCCCTCGCGGGGCTGCCGGGGCTGACGCTGCCGCAGCGGGACCTCGACGGGATCACGCACGCGTGGCACCTGTACCAGGTGCGGGTACCCGACCGGGACGCGGTGAGCGCCGAACTGGAGGAGGCCGGCGTCGCGACGTCCGTCCACTTCATCCCGGCGCACCAGATGACCGCCTACCAGGAGATCCTGGGCGTGGAGGAGTGCGCGTCGGTGCCGGTGACGGAGCGGATCGCCGGGGAGCTGCTGTCGCTGCCGCTGTACCCGGGGCTGACGGCCGACCAGGTGGACCGGGTGGTGTCCGCGCTGACCGAGGCGCTGCGGGCCCGGGGCTGACCGTGCGTCGCTACCTGCCGCGCCGCCGTCCGGTCCCCGCCGTCCCGGGACCGGCCAGCCCGATGGCGCTGCTGCTCGGCCGGGACGAGGTGGTGCTCGCGGGCCCGCGCGGGCGGCGGCTGGTGCGGGGCCGGCGGGTGCTGGTGACCGGGGCGTGCGGGCCGGTCGGGGCGGCGCTGTGCCGGCGGGTCGGGCGGTACGGTCCGGCGGCGCTGTGCCTGGTCGACACCGACGGCGGCGGGCTGGAGCGGCTCGGCCGCGAGTTCACCGGACTGCCGGACGGGACGGTGACGATCGCGCGCGCCGACGTGCGGGACGCGGCCCGCGTCGACCGGGTGGTGGCGATGGCGGGCCCGGAGCTGCTGTTCCACACGGCCGGGCGGCGGGACCTGGCGGCGGTCGAACGGGACCCGTGCGGGGGCGTCGCGGAGAACGTCCTCGGCACCCGGCACACGGTCGACAGCGCGGTGCGGCACGGGGTGGAGCGGCTGGTGCTGGTGTCGTCGGAGCTGGCCGCGGACCCGACGTCGGTGCTGGGCGCGACGCTGCGGCTGGCGGAGCTGCTGCCGCACGCGGCGACGGGCACCCGGACGTGCTTCGCGGCGGTCCGCGTCGGCAGCGTGCTGGACGGCGGGCCGCCGCTGCGCCGGCTGGCCCGCCGGATCTCGGCGGGCGAGGCGGTGACCGTCCCGCATCCGGCGGCGACGCGGAACTTCATGACGGTGGAGGAGGCGGCGGGGCTGCTGCTGGAGGCGGCGGCGCTGGCGGAGGAGGCGGAGACGTTCGCGCTGGACGTCGGCCGCCCCGTCCCGGTCGTGGACCTGGTGCACCGGTACGCCGAGCAGCTGCGGCTGCCGGAGGTGACGATCCGGTTCAGCGGCCTCGGCCCCGGCGAGAAGCTCGCGGAGAAGGCGTTCGCCGACTCCGAGCGCCGGATCCGCACCGTGCACCCGAAGATCTGGGCGACCCGGCCGGCGCCGCCTCCGGCCGGGCTCCCCGCGCTGCTGGACGCGCTGGAGGCGGCGGCGGGCGCGGGCGACGCGCGCCGCGTGCGGCTGCTGCTGCGGCGGCTGCTGCCGGAGTACCGACCCTCCTCGGCTGTGAGGTGCCCGTGAGCAAGGACCGGAAGCTGCGCGTGGCCACGGTGATCACCCGGTTCAACGGGGGCGCCGGGCAGGTCGCGCTGAACGGGATGCTGGCGCTGCCGGACGGCGCCTACGAGCGCGCGATCGTCACCGGCGGCGTCGGCATCGACAGCGAGGCGTCCGGCGGCGGGCGCGCGGCGGTGCGGTACGGGGACGACGCGGTCGCGCACGCGGCGGCGGGCGACCTGACCCCGCGCGCGCACACGGCGGGGATGGAGATCGTGCAGGTGGGGCCGCTGGTCCCGCAGATCTCCCCGCGCGACGACCTGGCGGCGCTGCGCACGCTGGAGGCGGTGCTGCGCGACGGCCGGTACGACGTCGTCCACACGCACAGCGCGAAGGGCGGCGTGATCGGGCGGGTCGCGGCGGCGCGGGCGGGCGTGCCGCGCATCGTGCACACCTGGCACGGATTCCCGTTCAACGAGTTCCAGTCGTGGGCGCGGCGCCGCGCGTATATAGGTCTGGAGCGGATCGCGGCGAAGCGGACGGACGCGTTCCTCGCGATCGGGTCCGAGACGGTGACGACGGCGCTGCGGCTGGGGCTCACGACGCCGGAGCGGGTGCGCCTGTCGTGGCCGGCGGTGGACGTCGCGGCGTACGCGGCGGCGCCGGGGTCGCGGGCGCAGGCCCGGCGGCGCCTCGACCTGCCGCTCGGGGTGAAGGTCGTCGGGTCGGTGGGGCGGCTGACGTTCCAGAAGGGCCCGGAGGTCTTCGCGAAGGCGATCGCGCGGCTGCCGGGCGACGTGTTCGGGCTGTGGGTCGGCGGCGGGCCGATGGCGGGCGAGCTGGCGCGGCTGACCGACCGGCTCGGGATCGGCGAGCGGATGCGCTGGCTCGGGCACCGCGACGACGTCGCGGCGGTGCTGCCCGCGTTCGACGTGATGGCGATGGCGTCCCGCTGGGAGGGGCTGCCGTGCGTGCTGGTCGAGGCGATCGGCGCGGGGATCCCGCTGGTCGCGACGGCCGTCCCGTCCAACCAGGACCTGGTGCTCGCCGGGGAGACCGGGATGCTCGTCCGGCCGGAGGACCCGGCGGGGCTGGCGGCCGCGGCCGCGGTGCTGCTGGACGATCCGGTCGCCGCCGCCCGGATGGCGGCGCGGGCCCGCGACCGGGTCGGCGACTGGTTCTCCCCCGCGCATCTCGGCACCGTGCTGGACGAGACGTACCGAGGGGGCTCGCGGCGCCCATGACGACGATCACCGACAGGCCGCCGGTCGCGGCGGCGCCGGACGGGCCGGACGGGCGCGGCGCGGGCCCCGGCGGCGGCGCGGGCCCGGCGCCGCTGCGGAACCGGTGGCGGCCGGAGGCGGTGCTGCTGTCCCTCGGGATCGCGTCGCTGCCGATGCTGATGCCGGCGGGACTGCCGCCGGGCCCCGGCAACACCGGGCTGCCCGACCTGATGCTCGTCGTCCTGACGGTCGCGACGCTGCTGTGGGCGGGCACCCGGAAGGTGCCGGTGCGGTGGCCGTTCCTGCTGCCGACCCTGCTGACGATCATCGCGGGCGGCGTCGCGGCGTACGTGAACCAGGCCGGGCTGCTGACCCTCGCCAAGGACCTGTTCGTCCTGTTCTGGGGCGTGTGCGTGGCGAACCTCAGCCGCGACCCGGGGCTGCTGCGGGTCGCCGTCCGCGCGTTCGTCGGCTTCGGGACGTGCTACGCGCTCGTGATGATCGGCGGGTTCGTCCTCGGCGTCGACGCGCTGTCGGGCAAGCAGCCGGACGGCATGCGCGCCATGTTCACGTTCGGCGACGCGAACTACGCGTCGAACTGGTTCATCTGCGTCTTCTTCATCGTCCGGGCCACGCGGACGCCGCGCGCGGCGTGGCGCCGGTACGCGGTGCTGGGCGTCCTGCTGGCCGCCGAGCTGCTCACCGGCTCCAACGGCGGCCTGCTGTCGCTGCTCGTCGCGCTCGTCCTCGGGCACCTGTTCCGGCTGTTCCGCGAGGGCCGCGCGTACCGGGCGGTCGCCACCGGCGCCCTCGCCGCGCTCGTCGGCGGCACCGGCGCCGCGGTCGTCACGACCGTCGACATCCAGCCCTACCTGCACCGGATCAGCGCCGTCCACCCGGTGCTGCGCGACTCGATCGGCCGGACGACCGACTCCAGCACCGCGACGCGCAGCACCGTGTTCGCCACCACCGCCGACATGATCGCCGAGCAGCCGCACCCGTGGGGCATCGGGCCCGGCGAGACCGAGAACGCGATGCGGGACCGGCAGGAGACGTACGTCCGCGAGGCGCACAACGACTACATCGCCTCGACGCTCGAACGCGGCTTCCTCGGCGGCGTCGCCCTGGTCGCCCTCGTGTTCGCGCTGCTGCTGACGTGCGCGCGGATCGCGCGGCACGGCGCGCTGACCGGGGAGTACGCCCGGATCGTCCCGCGCCCGGAACTGTTCGGCGCGCTCGTCGCCGTCTTCCTGATCTCCGGGATGTTCTACGAGACGCTGCACTACCGGCACGGCTGGGCGGTGTTCGGGCTGATCGCGGCCCTGCACCTGTTCGGGCGCCGGGAGTCGGCGGACCGTCCGCTCGCCGCGACCGGGGGCGGCCGATGACCGACACCCGCACGCCCGGACCGGCCGTCCCGCCCGACCCCGTCCCGCGGGACGCGGCCGGGGCGGACGCCGGACGGCTGCGGCGGCGGCTCGTCGCGCTCGTCGCGGGCAACATGGCGGGCCGGGTCGGGGCGCTCGCGTCGCTCGGCGTCGCGACCGTGATGGTCGCGCGGATCGGCGGCCCCGCGCTGGTCGGCGCGTTCACGCTCGTCCGGATCCTGCCGGGGCTGCTGTGCCAGCTGTCCTCGGCGGGCCTGCCGGGCGCCGCCCCGTACTTCCTGGCGCGCGACGCCGAGGACCGGCGCCGCGTCCGTCCGACGCTCGCCGCGCTGACGGTGCTCGGCGCGGTCGTCGCGGGCGCCGGCTGGCTGCTGCTCAGCCCGGCGATCCACCTGGTGTTCTTCCAGTCGTTCGGGTTCTGGATCACGCTCGCCGCCGCCGCGCCCGCGTTCACGCAGACGTTCGTGTCGGTCGGGAAGGGCCTGCTGCAGGGCACCGGCGACCAGGCCGGCGCGAGCCTCGCCATCGCCGTCGAGGAGTTCGTGTTCCTGCCGATCTACGGGGTCATCCTGATCGGCTGGTACGGGCCCGGCGCGCTGATCACCGGGCTGGTGCTCGCCGACGTCGCCGCCGCCGCGTGGATCGTCCGGCGGCTCGCCCGCGGCGGGTTCTTCGCGGGCTGGGGCCGCCCGGACGCGCGGCTCGGCCGCCGCATCGCCGGGTACGGGCTGCGCGGGTACGTCGGGCAGCTCATCGACCTGCTGCAGCTCCGGTTCGACATGGCGCTGCTCGGCGCGATCGCCGGGCCGAGCGTCCTCGGCGTCTACACGGTCGCGAGCAAGTTCGCCGAGCTGGTGCAGCTCCCGGGACTCGCCGTGAACTACGTCCTCTATCCCGACTTCGCCAAGGACGACCGGGCGACCGCCGCGCGGCGCACCGCCCGGCTCGTCCTGCCCGCGCTCGGCGTGTCCGCGCTGGCCGCGCTGCCGCTCGCGCTGGTCGCAGGAACGGCGCTGCCGTGGGTGTTCGGCGACGTGTTCGACGACGCGGTGGTCCCCACCTACATCCGCCTCGCGGGCGTCGTCACGTTCGGCGTGACCGGCCTGGTCATGGCCTACCTGTACGGGGTCGGACGGCCCGGCGCCGCGTCCACCGGGCAGGCCATCGGCCTCGCCGTCGTGGTGGTGCTCGGGGTGCTGCTGATCCCGTCGCACGGAGCCACGGGCGCCGCTATCGCCACGTCCGTGTCCTTCGTCGCGACCACCGCCGCGCTGCTGCTCTGGTTCCGGCGCGTCCGGGACCGGGACGTCCGGGCCCGGCGGGCCGCCGGAGAGAAGGGGTGACTCCATGTCCGAGGACCGCACCGACCTGCCGAGCAGTCCCGTCGACCCGTCCGACGGCGTCCCGCCGTCCCGGTCCCGCCGGGTGCTGGACGTCGCGGGGGCGCTCGCCGGGCTGCTGCTCCTCAGCGTCCCGCTGCTGCTGATCTACCTGCTCGTCCGGCTGTCGAGCCGGGGGCCGGGGGTGTTCCGGCAGACCCGCGTGGGCCAGGGCGGGCGGCCGTTCACGATGTACAAGTTCCGGACGATGCGGCAGGGCGTCGGCGGGCTCACCGTGACCGCGACCTGCGACCCGCGGCTGACCCGGGTCGGGAAGCTGCTGCGGCAGTGGTCGCTGGACGAGCTGCCGCAGCTCGTGAACGTCCTGCGCGGGCAGATGACGCTGGTCGGGCCGCGCCCGGAGACCTACGACCTCGCCGTGCACTACGACCCGCACTGCCGGTGGATCTTCGACCACCGGCCGGGCCTGACGGGCCTGTCGGAGGTGCGGTTCCGCGACTTCGACGTGCTCCCGCCCGGCGAGGAGGTCGACCTCGGCAACTACATCCGGAAGATCGTGCCCGCGCGGGTCGCGATCGACGCCGTCTACCTGCGGGACCCGTCGATGCGGGCGACGTTCCGGGCGCTGTGGGACACCGTCCGGCACATCCTCGGCTTCACGCTGCCGCCGCTGCGGGTCGGCGCGGACGGCGCCGTCGGCGAGGCCCCGGAGGGCGGGCGCCCGCGCGCCGTCCCGCCGCCGGACGACCCGGCGCCGGACGACCGGGCGCCGGAGCCGCTCGCGGAGCCCGGGCCGCTCGCGACGCCGTTCGCCGACCCGGCGCGGCCGACCGGGGCCGCGGAGAAGCCGGGCCCGGCCGCCTGAACCGCCGCTCGACGCTCTCGGGGGAGAGGGAATGGACCTGCGGTACAAGATCGGGGCGGCCGTGGCCGCGGCCGCGCTCGGGACGGCCGGCCTGCTGCTGGCGGTGCGGGCGGCGGACCGCTACGACCCGTACACGGGGCCGCCCGCGGCGCCCGGCACGTCCCCCGCCGACCCCGACCCGACCCGCCGCATCGCGCTCAACACCGAACCGGCCGACTACCCGCGGCTGCGGGAGCTCGGCTACGACCTGGTGGACATCCGGCCGGACCCGTCGCTCGTCGCCGGGATCCCGCACGGCATGCAGGCGCTGATGTGGGTCGGCAACTTCCACTGCGACGACTTCACCCTCGACTTCGACGCGTTCACGCGGGCCGTCCGGACGTACGGGCGGGACCCGCGCGTCTACGGCTGGTACCTGTCGGACGAGCCGAACACCGGCGAGTGCCCGCGGGTCGCCGCGGAGATCGAGCGGCGCGCCGACTTCCTGGAGGAGCACGCGCCCGGGCAGGTCTCGTTCATCTCGCTCACCGACTGGCCGATGGGGCCGGTGACGCCGGGGAAGGTGAACGTCGACATCGTCGGCCTCGACCCGTACCCGTGCCGGGGGGCCGTCGAGCCGAAGCGGACGTGCGACATCGGGGCGATCGACCGGATGGTCCGGATGGCGGACCGCGCGGGCATCCCGCGCGACCGCGTCGCGCCCGTCCTGCAGGCGTTCGGGCAGGAGTGCTCGTCCGGCGACAAGCAGTACTGGCTGCCCACCGAGGACCAGTTCCGCGCCCTGCTGCGCCGCTGGGACCGGCTCGTCCCCGCGCCCGCGCTGGAGATCACCTACACGTGGGGCCCGCAGGAGGAGTGGGCGTGCCCGACCCTCGCGGACGCGTCCGGCGGCGGGCATCCCGACCTGCAGAGCATCGTCCGGGCCCGCAACACCGGGCGCCCGTAGCCCGGACGTCCGCTAGGGGGCGGCGTCCGGGGCGCCGTTGGTGTCGGTCACCGCGCCCTCCGGCGCGTTGCTCGGCAGCGGGACCTCGACCGAGCCGATGGTCACGGCCGCCCACTCCATGAGGCCGACGACGAACACGAGACCGACGATGAGCAGGCCGAGCCTGGTGCGGTTAAGGCCGCGCACCCTATCAACCCCCAAACGATCACCGAAAGCACCACAATAGTGGCAAAGCCGAGCCCGGACGCTCACGCGGGCGAGCATCCGGGCCCGGCCCTCGACGCGGGCCCCGGGACGGAAGGGGGTCCGGGGCGCGCGAGCCCGGGACGTCAGCCGATGCGGCGGCTGGTCAGGTTCGCGGCGCGGGCGTTGACGCACACGCCGGTCGCCAGGTCGAACGCGAAGTTGTGCGCGAGGCAGTGGACCCGCCCGTCCCGGACGATCGCGCCGACCGCCAGGTCCTCGCCCGCGTGCGGGCAGTACCGGGGGATGTCGTAGCGGCCGCCGTCCCACTCCACGGTGATCCGCTCGCTCCAGTCGCGCCCCGTCTCGTACGCCTCGACGGCCTGGAGTGCGGGCGCGTTCGCGTGCTTGAGCAGCCCCACGAGGTGGTCGTTGTAGACGTCCGGGTCCCGGTAGAGGCTGAGCCGGAACGAGATCAGCAGGTCCTCCCACGCCATCCGGCCGGCCAGGACCGACTCGACCCAGCGGCCCGCCGTCGTGATCCGGTAGTGCGGGCGGACGTCCGCGGCGGCCTCGGCGACCGACACCCCGTCCGGGGACAGGTCCACGTCCCACGTCCCGCCGTTCGGGCCGGTGACCTCGAACCGCACCACCATCGCGATCTGCCGCAGGAAGTAGTCGCTGAGCCCGCCCAGGTACTTGAAGTGGGCGGCGAACCGGTCGAACAGGCCCGGCTCCGGCTCGGGGTTCGCGGCGAACACCCGCGCGATGTGCGGCGCGCGGTCGGCCGCGTACCGCTCCAGGTACTCGGCGCGGGCGCCGTCGGCGAACGAGAACCCCGCCGACACCGGGTCCCGGACGATCCCGCCGGTGTCGAGGTCGAGGGAGTCGCCCGGCTTGAAGCAGTCGAACCGCTGGCCCGGCAGGTGCTCGCGCAGCCACACCGCCGCGGCCTCCGGGTCGCAGAACGCGCCGTCCTTCTGCTCCAGCACCCAGTTCAGCGGCGCGACCTCGGCGTCCAGGAAGCAGGGCGGGCCGGCGAACGGGACGGCCAGCTCCGGCGCGGCCTGCCGGACGAGCCGCTGCACCGACCGCAGCTTCGACACCCGCTTGCTCATCGAGATCTCCGCCATCTCGGCGGCCGGGTACTCGTAGCAGATCGGATGCCAGGACGCCCCGGACGCCTGCAGGGCCATGACGTCCAGCCGTCCCCCCGCCATGTGCTTCGCCCGGCGCGCCTGCGCCGCGGTGAGCCGCGCGTCGTTGCCGTGCAGCACCGACCGTCCGTCCGCGACGAACAGGAAAGCGGCGTCATGGCACATCGGCGATAGTTCCGGAATGACGGTCATCCAGGACCCATGGGAGTCGAGTGGAAATGTCTCCCACGGTTCTATCTCTATTACCGTTCGGTCACCCGCGACGGCCGCCATCCGTTCACGGAACGCGGGACCGGGGTAGCGCGGAATGAGGATTCGGGTCCGCGCCGGCAGCCGGCGGATGACCCACGGGTCGAAATGATCTAGATGCTCGTGCGAGACCGCGACCCAGTCGGCGTCCAGGAACCGGTCGGCGTCCAGGTGATCGTTTCTCGGATACTGGTGCCAGGCCCCGAGAAACGCCCCCGTCGGTGCGAGCCAGGGGTCCGCGAGCAGGCGGAACGCCCGGGCGTCCAGCGACACGCCCGCATGTCCGAGAAAAGTGACCGTCGGCATACCGCGACTGTCCCCCCGCCGCCGCCCGCCCGCACCCGGCGTAATGCGCAATACGGCTACGCCGTAGGCATGACGGAAATGTCATACGGGTAACCGACAATCTTGCCCGAGACGCCGATCCAATCAGCCGCGTTTACCGACAGATGTGCATGACCACTACCGGTCAGCCAGGGGACGGTTGCGGCCAAATAACTGGACACCGCGCGTACACCGGGTGACCGTCGATACGGTGCTGGTGATAACGGACGGGGGTCCTTCATGAGCGACGGGCGGTCTCGGGGAATTCCGATGGACGCGCCCGCGGGCGTCGCCACGCTCACCGGCGCGCAGGTGCGGGACTTCGCCGCCCGCTCCGCGCGCCCGTGCGCGGCGTCGTCCGCCGAGGGCGACGCGCTGCGGCGGCGGCGCCTGCGGCACGACATCCGGCACGAACTGGGGACGATCATCATGCTGGCCTCGGCCGTCGCCGTGGCCGACGACATCGGCGACGCCAGCCGGGCCCGCGTCGAGCAGCTGCTCGGCGAGACCCGCTGGCTCGACCACCTCCTGCGCCGGCTCGACGGGGACGACGACGACCGCCTCCCCGGCCCCGAGCGCATCCGCGTCGACGAGCTCACCGCCGAGGTCGTCACCGGCATCAAGCTCGCCACCTCCCACGAGGTCTGCTACCACGGCGGCGAGGCGTGGGCCCACATGGACCCCGTCGCCCTGTGGCGCGCCGTCCGCAACGTCCTCGACAACGCGTGCCGCGTCGCCCGGAGCCGCGTCGACGTGCACGTCTCGGCCGACCAGCACTGGGTGACCGTCCAGATCGACGACGACGGCCCCGGCTTCGGCACCGGCGGCTCCCGCGGCACCGCGTCCCGCGGCCTCGCGTCCCTCGGCCTCGGCATCGTCCACGACCTCATCTCCGGATACGGCGGCAGCCTCGAGATCCGCACCTGCGAGATGGGCGGCGCCCGCGTCCGCATGCTGCTGCCCGCCGCCCCCGACCCGGACGACTGGCGGCCCCACCCATGAGAGTGCTGATCTGCGACGACCACGCCGTCTTCGCCGACTCGCTGTCGCTCGTCCTCGCCGACGCCGGGCACACCGTCGTCGGCGTGGCGTACTCCCCCGCCGACGCGCTGCCGCTGCTGCGCGCCGGCGGGGCCGACGTCTGCCTCATCGACCTGCGGTTCCCGTCCGGCACCGCGCTCGACTGGATGCCGCGCCTGCGCACCGCCGCGCCGCACACCCGCTTCGTCGTCCTGACCGGCTTCCTCGAACGCCCGGTCCTGGACGCGGGCATCGCCGCGGGCGTCCGCGGCTTCGCGCACAAGGGGCAGCAGGCCGGCGACGTCCTCGACGTCCTGCGCCGCGTCGCCGCCGGCGAGACCGTCGTCGACCAGGGCCTCGGCCGCCCGAACGCGCGCCGCCGCGGCGACGCCGAACGCGTCGCCCGGTTCCTCACCCCCCGCGAGCGGGAGGTCCTCACCCGCCTCGCCCGCGGCGAGTCCACCCAGGCCCTCGCGAAGGCCATGGGCGTCACCCGCAGCACCGCCCGCAGCCACGTCCAGAGCGTCCTCAGCAAGCTCGGCGTCCACTCGCAGCGCGAAGCCGTCATCGAAGCCGCCCGCCACGGCCTCGTCAGCGTCGAGACCGGCGAGTGGATCGCGGGCTGACCCCCGCCCCCGTCGGCACCTCGGCGACGCGATGTCCGTTGATCCAGGCACTTGCAGGCCACTGGACGAGGACCGCGCCATGACCGAACGCCCGACCCGACTCATCGACCTGGACGCCGGAAGGGTGGAGTACCGGCTGGAGGAACGCGGGCCCCGCACCGTACTGATGCTGCACGGCGGGCACATGCGCGCCGGGATCGCGCTGGGCGAGGCCGCGTTCACCGGCGCCGGGCACACGGTCCTCGCCGTCTCCCGCCCCGGCTACGGCCGTACTCCGCTGGCCACCGGGACGACGCCCGACCGGTTCGCCGGCGTCCTCGCCGACCTGTGCGCGCGGCTCGGCATCGGCTCCCTGGCGGCCGTGGTGGGCCAGTCGGCGGGCGGGCCCTTCGCCCTCGCGCTGGCCGACCGCCATCCCGACCTGGTCGAGCGCCTCGTCCTGGAGAGCGCCGTCGGCCTGCTGCCGTGGCCCGACCGCCGCTCCCGCCTGGCCGCCGGAGCGGTCTTCCACCCCCGGACCGAGGCCGTCACCTGGTCCCTGGTGCACGCGCTCGCCCGGCGCGCCCCCGGCCTCGTCCTCCGCGGGCTGCTTTCCGACCTGACGACCCGCCGCGCCGCCGATGTGCTCGGCGAACTGGACGGCCCCGGCCGGGCCGCTCTGGCGGGGCTGTTCGGCCGGATGCGCTCGGGCTCGGGGTTCGCCAACGACGTGCAGGTCATGTCCGCCCCGGACGGCGTCGGCCGCAGGGCCTCCCAGGCGGCCCGGCTCCGCTGCCCGGCCCTGGTGATCGCCTCGCGCGACGACGGGTCGGTGCCCTACGCGCACGCCCGGTCCCTGGCCGGCGCCATCCCGGACGCCCGGCTCGTCCCCTGCACGGCGCCGAGCCATCTCATCTGGTTCGGTGACGCCTACCGCGACGCGGCCGCCGCCGTCATCGAGTTCCTCGCCGTCCCCCGCACCGGCTCCGCCGCGGATCCGGCCCCGCCGGCGGAGCCCACGCCGTCCTGACCCGTTCGGGGACGGAGGCGGGGTGTCTCCCGGGGCCTCACCCGCAGCCACGGCCTCGCCGGCGTCGGGACCGGCGAATGGATCGCGGGTCAGTCCCCGTGGGCGGGTAGTTCCACGGTCACCGTCAGGCCGCCTTCCGCGCGGGGGGAGGCGGCCACCCGGCCGCCGTGGGCTTCGGCGATGGCGCGCACGATCGACAGGCCGAGCCCGCTGCCGCGGTCGGAGCCGAGGCGGTCGCCGTGCAGGCGGCGGAACGGGTCGAAGATGCTCTGGACCTCGTAGGCGGGCACCGGCAGGCCCGTGTTGGCGACCAGCAGCTCGATGCGGTCGTCGCGCCTGCGGGTGGTCACCCAGAGTTCGCCGCCGGCCCGGTTGTGGCGCAGGCCGTTGTCGACGAGGTTCTGCACCAGGCGTTCGAGCAGGATCGCGTTCCCCGCCGTCGGCGCGCCGTCGAGGAGGCGATGGACGGTGACGTCCTTCGTCCCGGCCTCCTCCTGCGAGCGGTCGAGGGCGTGCTCGGCCACGTCCCTGAGGTCCAGGGGGCTCCGGTCGAGGACGGTGCGCTCGCCCTCCGCGAGGGTGAGGAGGCCGTCGATCAGCCGTTCGTGCCGGGCGTTGACGAGCAGGAGGGACTCGCCGAGGCGGCGCAGGTCCTCGGAGGCGGCCGGGTTGCGGACCGCGACGTCGACCAGCGTCTGGTTGATGGAGAGCGGGGTGCGCAGCTCGTGGGAGGCGTTGGCGACGAACCGCCGCTGCCCGTCGAAGGAGCGGGCGAGCCGCGCGAGCATGCCGTCGAAGATGCCCGCCAGTTCGGTGGCGTCCTCGCGGGGGCCGTCCAGGCCGATGCGCTCGGTCAGGTCATGGCTCTGCGCGACCCGCCGCGCGGATTCGGTGACCCGCCGCAGCGGGCGCAGCGCCCACCCCGCGAGCAGCCAGCCGAGCCCGGCCGCCACCAGGCTCACGACGGTGACACCCGCGGCACCGAAGACGAGCAGCCTCGACAGCGCCGCCCGCCGGATGCGGTCGTACGCGGGGAGGTTCCAGTAGACGTCCTCTTCCGCGGAGTGGAGCATCTCCGGGAGGTACCGCCTGGCCGCCACGTGCAGGACGGCCAGGAACGCCCCGCAGGCGACCGCGGTCACGAGAGCGCAGACCAGTGCGAAGCGCACGCGGATGGTCGGTTTCATGCGACGCGGTACCCGTGCCCCGGGACGGTGACGATGACCTGGGGTTCGCCGAGTTTGCGGCGCAGCTTCATCATCGTGACGCGCACGGTGTTGGTGAACGGGTCCGCGTGCTCGTCCCACACGCTCTCCAGCAGGTCCTCGGCCGACAGCACACCGCCGTCCGCCCGCATCAGCTCGGCGAGCAGGCCGAACTCCTTGCGGGCCAGCGGGATGTACCGGCCGTCGCGGTAGACCTCGCGGCGCGCCCGGTCGAGGAGCACGCCCGCCCGCCTGAGCAGCGGCGGATCGGCCGGACGGGCGCGGCGTCCGAGGGCGTGCACGCGGGCCAGCAGCTCCTCGAACGCGAACGGCTTGGTCAGGTAGTCGTCCGCGCCCATGGACAGCCCCGCCACCCGGTCCGGCACCGTGCCCGCCGCGGTGAGCATCAGGACCCGCACCGGGTCGGCCGACCGGACGACCCGCCGGCAGATGTCGTCGCCGTGGACGACCGGCAGGTCGCGGTCGAGGACGAGCACGTCGTACCGGTTGCAGCCGAGCCGCTCGAGCGCGCCGTCGCCGTCATACGCGACGTCGACGGCGAACGCCTCCGTGCGCAGGGCGTCCGCGATCGAGTCGGCGAGGAGGTGCTCGTCCTCGGCGATGAGAATCCGCATGCCGTCCCCTTCCAGGCTCGCGGCCGGTCCGGAGTATGCCCCGCTTCGGATAACGCCGACGTAACCGAAACCGGTTACGGCGAGTTTAACGATCTTGAGTTGTACTCCCTGGCGTTCCGCCGGGGACCGCCCCGGCGCCGAGGGGCGGGAGATATGGCGATCACCTTCGAGAGGCCGGCGGCCCGGCCGTCGTGGCGGCGCGACGCGCCGTTCGCGGTGTTGCTGGCCGCCGGCACCGGGTTGCGGGCGTTGACGATGGCGGGCTACCGCCCCGCGCTGTGGTTCAACGACTCCTACGACTACGTCCGGATCGGGTTGGACCCGTTCCCGCATCCGCTCCGCCCGGAGGGGTACGGCCTGCTGCTGCACCTGCTCGGTCCGCTGCACAGTTTCGCGGCGGTCACCGCCGTGCAGCACCTGATGATCCTCTGCCTGGCGATCGCGGCCTACCGGCTGATGGTGTACCGGTCGGGCGTGGACGGACGGTGGGCGGCCGTCGCGACCGCACCGCTTCTCCTGGACCCGTACCAGATCCAGCTGGAGCACATGGTGATGTCGGACACCCTCTTCACGGTGCTGGTGTTCGGCGCCGTGTGCGCGCTGGTGCGCGCGTCGCCGCGGTGGGCCGCCGTGGCGGGCGTCCTGCTCGGGGCGGCCGCCGTCACGCGGACGGTCGGCGTCCCGCTGGTGATCGTCGCGGGGCTCTACCTGGCGGCCCGCCACGGGCCGCGGCGCGCCGCGGCGGCGCTGGCCGCGCTGCTCGCGGCCTTCGCGCTTCCGGTGGGGTCGTCCGTGCTGTGGCACCACTCGGCCACGGGACGGTTCGAACTCGCCGGGGCCGGCGGCGTCTACCTCTGGGGACGCACCGCCGCCTTCGCCGACTGCGCCGCGCACCCGCCGCCTCCGCGACTCGCCCCCATGTGCCCCCGCGAACCTCCGGGGCGGCGGGCGGCGTCGTCCACGCAGATCTGGCAGGAGGGCTCGCCGACCGGCTGGCGGCACGGCCGGCCGTTCCCGGAGCGGACCGACGCGACCGCGAGGCGGTTCGCGCTGTGGGCCATCGCGAACCAGCCGGGCGACTACGCGGAGACGGTCCTCTACGACGTGTTCGTCCGCGGCTTCTCATGGTCGAGGTCCGGCTACCCGCACCCCTGGACGGAGTCCTTCTACCATTTCCCGAGCGCGTCGCGGCCCGACGCCGGCTTCCCGCTCATCGGCGGCGGAACCGCGTCCGGCGCCGCCCGGCGCTACGAGCACGGCCCCGCGGGGACGCGGGTCGTCGAACCGTACGCCGCGCCGCTGCGCTGGTACCAGCGCCACGTCCGCATGCCCGGTACGGTTCTCGGGCTCGTCACCGCCGCCGGCGCGGCGGGTCTGCTGCGGCGCCGCAGGACGTCCCTCGAAGCGGGGCTCCTGTGGACGACCGGAGTCGCGCTCCTGGCGGTCCCGCCCGCCATCACGGACTTCGACTACCGCTACCTGCTCCCGGCCGCTCCCCTGCTCTGCACGGCCGCCGCCATGGCCTGGCGGACGGGGGACGCGGGCACGCCCGGCCGGCCGGGGCGGGCGGACGGGGAGCGCGATCGGCCTCGCCCGCGCACGGGCCGACGCGCGGTACGTCCCGGGGCGTAGGCGGGGTGTCCCCCGGGGGGCGACGTGGCGGCGGGGCCGCTGACCTACTGTTCAGGCATGAGCACTCAGCCGCACGCGCCGGTTCGGGGGCAGTGGCCGCGGCCGAGCGGGTGGCCGGTGTGGATCGTGCCCCTGTTCCTGGCGTTCTTCCAGGTCGCGGGGTCGATCGGGGCGCAGCACGGGCCGTCGGACGGGACGCGGGACGGCGGCCCGTGGAGCGACCAGGGGCCGCCCTGGGCGGACGGCTCGATGGACATCGGCAGCACGCCGCTCGACCCGCTCGGGTTCGCGCTGCTCGTCGGCGGGCCCGCGCTGCTGCTGTTCCGGCGGCGGTACCCGGTGTTCACGCTGGCGGCGGTCGGCGCGGTCACGGCCCTGTACTTCCTGCGCGCCCACACCTACGGGCCCGCGCCGACGGCGCTGGGCGTGGCGGCGTTCGGCGCGGTCATGGCGGGGCACCGGCGCGCCGCGTGGGCGGGGACGGCGGTCGGGCTGGCCGGGTTCTTCACGCTCACCGCGCTCATCGGCGTCCCGCTCGCGGAGCGCGGCGCGCCCGGCCCGGTGTTCCCGGTGGAGGAGCCGACCGCCGGCGGCATGACGATCTTCGTCGGGTGGGCGCTGGTGGTGCTGATCGGCGGCGAGCTGGTGCGGATGCGCGCGCAGCGGGCGGCCGAGAGCGCGCGGACGCGCGCCGAGGAGGAGCGCCGGCAGGCGAGCGAGGAGCGGCTGCGGATGGCGCGCGAGCTGCACGACGTGCTGGCCCACAACATTTCGATGATCAACGTGCAGGCGGGCGTCGCGCTGCACCTGATCGACGACGATCCGGGCCAGGCGCGGACGGCGCTCGCGGCGATCAAGGAGGCCAGCAAGGAGGCGCTGACCGAGATGCGGTCGGTGATCGGGGCGCTGCGGGCGCAGGGCGAGACGGCGCCGCGCTCGCCGACGGCCGGGCTCGACCGGCTGGACGAGCTGCTCGCGCGGGCCGAGTCGGCGGGGCTCACCGTCGACGCCGAGGTCACCGGCGACCGGGGCGCGCTGCACGCCGGGACGAGCCTGGCCGCGTTCCGGATCGTCCAGGAGGCCCTGACGAACGTGACGCGGCACGCGGGGCCCGGCCCGGTGACGGCGCGGGTCCGCATCGCCTACCGTGAGCAGGAGATCGAGGTGCGGGTCGAGGACGACGGGCGCGGGGTGTCGCTGCTGGACGACCGTCCGGCGGGCAGCGGCATCCGCGGGATGCGGGAGCGGGCCGCGGCGCTGGGCGGTACGTTCGAGGCGGGTCCGCGGCCGGGCGGCGGGTTCGCGGTCCGCGCCGCGCTGCCCCGCGACGCGCCGGACGAGAGGGACGCCCCGTGATCAAGGTGCTGCTGGCCGACGACCAGATCCTCGTCCGCGCCGGGTTCCGGGCGCTGCTGGACGCGCAGACCGACATCGAGGTCGTCGGCGAGGCGAGCGACGGCGAGGAGGCCGTCGCGCAGGCGAAGCGGCTGCGCCCCGACGTGATCCTCATGGACATCCGGATGCCCGGCCTCGACGGGCTCGCCGCCACGCGGCGGATCGCCGAGGACGAGCGGCTGGACGGCGTCCGCATCGTCATCCTGACCACGTTCGAGCTCGACGAGTACGTGTTCGAGGCGCTGCGCGGCGGCGCGAGCGGGTTCCTGGTGAAGGACACCGAGCCGGTGGAGCTGATCCACGCCGTGCGGGCGGTCGCGGCGGGCGACGCGCTGCTGTCGCCGAGCGTCACCCGGCGGCTGATCGCCGAGTTCGCGGCGCGCGCCAAGGAGCCGGCGCCGTCGCCGCACCTGAACGCGCTCACCGACCGGGAGCGCGAGGTCATGGCCCTCGTCGGTGAGGGGCTGACGAACGAGGAGATCGCCGCGCGGCTCGTCGTCAGTCCCGCGACGGCGAAGACGCACGTCAGCCGCACGATGGTGAAGCTCGGCGCGCGCGACCGGGCGCAGCTCGTCGTGTTCGCCTACGAGTCCGGGATCGTCAAGCCGGGCTGGCTGCCGTAAATTCTCACTTCCTGGAGATTGGCTGTCGCCCCACCGCGCCGACGTGGCAGGGTGGAGCGAGCAGGGATGGGAAGCGGAGGAGCCGCGCGGCGACGCCGTCAGCGAGCAAGGGAGTCCGGTGCCGAACGACACGAGGATCCTCGCCGTCGACGACCGCGAGGAGAACCTGACCGCGCTCGCGGCCGTGCTGGACGCGCTGCCCGTGGAGGTCGTGACGGTCACGTCCGGCCAGGCGGCGCTCAAGGAGCTCCTCGACGGCGAGTTCGCGCTGATCCTGCTCGACGTCGTGATGCCGGAGATGGACGGGTTCGAGACGGCCGCGCACATCAAGGGCCGGGCCCGCACCCGGGACGTCCCGATCATCTTCCTCACCGCGGCGGGCGACACCGGCGAGGTGGCGTTCCGCGGCTACTCGGCGGGCGCCGTCGACTTCCTGACCAAGCCGTTCGACCCGTGGCTGCTGCGCGCCAAGGTGTCGGTGTTCATCGAGCTGCACCGCCGCAACCTGGAGCTGCGGCGGCAGGCGGCGCTGCTGCAGCGGACCCTCGGGGAGGACGGCGAGGAGGCGTCGGCGCGCTGCGACCGGCTGGTCAAGGCCCTCGACGAGCGCCTCAGGCGGGTCGAGGACGACGTCGCGCACCTGCGGCCCGACGAGTCCGCGGCCGACGTGCCGGGCGCCCTCCACGACCTCGCCGACCACGTCGGCGAGCTCCGCCTCGCCCTCGACGCCTTCACCGCCGGCGGCTGACCCGCGCCGCCGCGACCGCGGCGCGCCTTCACGCCTTCGCGCCTTCACGCCTTCGCGCCTTCGTGCCGCCGCGCCCGGCGCCCTCAGTAATCACTTACTGTGACGGTCCGCGCGGGGGACCGAAATGCCCGCCGGGGCGGGCGATCCGCAAGATCACACAGGTCAGGGGCGATTTCGGTCATGACCGAATCTCTGGTTCCGGGGTTGTCGAAAGTAAGTACTTAGGAGTAACTTGCACTCTACGTCACGCCCGTGACCCCGATCACGCGGTGTGCGCACCCCCGCCGTCGACCCCCCGGGAGCAGTGCCATGTCCAAGTCCGCCGCGCCGCCCGGCCGCGTCCGCTGGAAGCGTTTCGCCGCCGTCGCCGCCCCCGCCGCGATCGGCGCGGGCGCGATGGTGTTCATGACCGCCCAGGGCTCCGTCGCGTCGTCCTTCGCCGTCTCCGGCGGCAGCTTCAAGGTCAGCGCCGACCGCCTCGTCGGGACCGGGTTCGTGCAGTACGGCGGCGTGGACAAGGACGGCAAGGGCGGCGATCACCCGGTGCAGGTGTCCGGCATCAGGAACGCGAAGATCTCGAACATGTGCCAGTCGGTGAAGGTCGGGCCGTTCACGCTGCGGCTGACGGCCGGGACGGGCGACACGCCGGTCGAGGCGACGGACCTGGTGCTGGACGTCGCGCAGCTCGACGCGGACGCGACGTTCTCCAACATCGAGATCGGGCGGGACGCGAGCACGCTCGACAAGGGCCCGTCCGGCTCGACGGGCGCGGCCGGCATGTTCGGGCAGCAGGCCGACCGCATCGAGCTGCGGAACGTCCGGCAGACGGCGTGGGCGACCACCGCCGGGACGTTCAAGCTCAGCGACCTGCACATGACGCTCGGCGACGAGTGCTTCTGAGCGCCGTGAACGCCTCCGCACCGCACGGGTTCCGCCGTTGGCGGCGGACGCGCCCCTTCTGGGGCGGTCTGCTCGCCGTCCTCGGCGGCGTCGAGCTCATCACCGTCCCGCTGGCGCCGATGCCGATCACCGTCCACCAGGGCATGGCCGGGGTCGCGAGCTGGCTGATCGGCGCGCTGCTGGTGACCGCGGGCGCGCTGCTGTGGTTCCAGCCCGCCCAGCGGTCGTTCTTCGGCGTGCTGGCCGTGCTGCTGGCCCTCGCGTCGTTCCTGACCTCGAACTTCGGCGGCTTCTTCGCGGGCCTGCTGCTGGGCGTGCTCGGCGGCGCCCTCGGGTTCGCGTGGACGCCCGCGCCGGAGTCGCCGCCGGTCCGGGACGCGACGGGCGCGTGGGACGTCCCGCGCGGCGGGCGGCTCACGGCGCTCGCCGTCCCGCTGGCGCTGCCCGCCTTCCTGGGCGCGCACCTCCCCGCCCCCGCGCCCACCCCGCCGCCGCAGGCCGCCGCCGCGCCCGCGCCCGCGCCCGCGAAGGACGCGGGGGCGGGGCCGCGGGTCTACCTCGGGGCGGCGGCGCTGCGCGCGACCTCCCTGACGATGACGGGCCTCAGCTACGACGGCGTCGCGCGGCTGCCGTCGGCCGGCGGGACGGTCGAGGCGCTCAAGTTCTCGATGTCGAAGGCCGTGCTGAAGGACGTCGACCAGGTCGCCGGACGCGGCGGCGCCGCGTCCCGCACGACGACCGGCAGCCTGGCGCTGGACGGCCACGTCGTCATGTACACGACGAAGATGTCGGCGAAGCTGCTCGGCGTGCCGGTGACGTTCACGCCCGCGCATCCGCCGCCGCTGACGCTGCCTCACATGGTGATGACGGACGTGGTGTCGGAGCGGCCGTCCGTGCGGGCGGACGGCGCCGCGATCGACGGGCTCGGCATCTCCGCGCGCGCCTGATCCAGGGCGCCCGTCCCCATCCGGTCGCGGAGGATGAGCGCCCCGGCGATCACGGCCGCGACCACCAGGATCGCCGCGACCGTCACGATGATGATCGTCTTGCGGCGCTCGCGGGCCTTCGGGGTGCTGCGGGACGGCCGCGACACCGGCGGGGGCGGCTGCTGCTGCCAGTTCGACTGCGGCAGGCCCCAGGGCGGCGCCGACTGCCGCGGCGACGGCGCCGGCGGCGGCGCGGGCGGCGGCGTCACCGACGGGCGCGGCTGCGACGTCGACGGCGACGGCCGCTGCGCGGACGGCGACGGCTGCGGCGGCGGGGGCGCCCACTCGGTCTCCACGAGGGTGCGCGGCTCGCCGCGCCGGTCGTCGTCGGTCTCGGTGGCCTCGGGGTCGTGCGGGTCGAGGACCCGCGGGTCCAGGATGGTCTCGGCGGCGTCCTCCCGCGTCTCGTCGTCCACCGGGCGGGACACCGGGTTCGGCGCCGGACCGGGCGCGGGCCGGGCGGCCGGGGCTCCGGCATCGTCGCGACCTGGGTGAGCAGCGGCTGCGCCTGCGCGGCGGTCATCCGGACGCGGGGCTCGCGCGCCAGCAGCCCTTCCAGGACGCGCGCGAGCGGCCCGGCGTTGCGGGCGGGCGGGACGGGCTCGGTCAGCGCGGCCTGCAGGGACGCCATCGCGTCGGGGCGCTCGTACGGGGAGCGGCCCTCGACGGCCGCGTAGATGGTGGCGCCGAGGCCCCACAGGTCGGAGGCGGGGACGGCCCGCTCCCCCGCCGCCCGCTCGGGCGGGATGTAGGCGGGCGACCCCATGACGAGACCGGTCTGGGTGAGGGTCGAGTCGCCCTCCATCTGCGCGATGCCGAAGTCGGTGAGGACGACGCGTCCGGTGGCGGTGATCAGCACGTTGCTGGGCTTCACGTCGCGGTGCAGGATGCCCTTCTCGTGGGCGTGCCGGAGCGCACCGAGCATCTGCAGGCCGATCTCGGCGATGCGGCGGTGGCCGACCGGGCCGCGCTCCAGCAGGTCCTGGAGGGACGGCGCGGTGACGAGTTCCATGACGATCCAGGGGCGCCCGGCCTCCTCGACGACGTCGTGGACGGTGACGACGCCGGGGTGGTTGAGCCGCGCGGACGCCCGCGCCTCGCGCAGCGTCCGCTCGTACAGGACGGCGTGCTCGGACTCGGTCAGGCCCGGCGGGAGCTCGACTTCCTTGACCGCCACCTCGCGGTCGAGCATCGTGTCGTGGGCGCGCCAGACGGTGCCCATGCCGCCGCGCCCGACCACCGAGTCGAGCCGGTAGCGGTTGCCGAGCAGCCGTCCCTGTGCCATGTCGTCAAGGTCCCCCCGTCGTTCATCCCACCCCCGTGGGACGGAACGTGTCGAGGACATTGTTCACGAGAGTCGTGTTCGCGTTCCACCGGGAGGCCGGAAGCGCGACCACGATCGCATACGACCGGCCGTCGATGACGACCCCGCGGTCGCGGGCGCGGGTGGTCTCGCCGGCGCGGATCCAGGTGAACTCGATGTCGGCGGCGGGGTGCCCGGCGACCGTGCTGCGGGTGAGGGACACCCGCTCGTAGGCGCGCAGGTTGCCGTCGGCGATGGCCTGCTGCTCCCAGACCTCCCAGTGCCGGTAGGGCTCGCCGTGCCACGGCGTGGGGTCGACCTGGACGTACCCGCCGGTCGCGGGGTCGTTCCACACGATGCCGCGGCCCTGCTCGTTGCGGACCCAGGTCTGCGGGACGCCGATCGTGTAGCCGGGGCCCTTCTCGCGCTTGAAGTTCGGCGGGATCACGGCCGGGGCGGGCGTGCTCGGGTACGCCTCGACCTGCGTGGACGGGCCGTCCAGCGGTCCGTTCGGCTGTCCCGCGGCGGGCGTCCCCGGTGCGCCGGACGCGTCGCCGGACGCCTGCCCCCGCGGCCGCTCCTGGCCGGTTCCGGCCCCGGCGGCGGACTCGCCGCCGTCCGGCCGCAGGAGGAACGCGCCGACGGCGACGACGGCCGCCACGGCGAGGGCGCCCGCGATGACCAGCGGTGTCCGCGCCCGGCCGCCGGCCCGCTTCCGGGCCGGCCCCGTGACGTGCGGGTCCGGGTGCGGGGGCGCGGTCGGGGCGTCGGGGAACCCGATCGTCCCGGTGCCGCCGGGCGGGTCGGGGACGGGGATCGGAGCGGGGATCGGCGCAGGGAGCGGGGCGGGGACCGGCGCGGAATCCACGGCCGTCGCGGCGCCCGTGCGCCCGGCCGCCGCGCGGCTCGCCGCCGTGCCGTCGAGCGCCGTGCCGTCGAGCGCCGTCCCGTCGGAGGCGGGCGCGGCGAGGGACGCGGCGCGGCCGTCCGCGACCGCCGCGAGCGCCTCCTCGGCCTGCTGCGCGCCCGTCCGGGCGGCCGGGTCGCGTTCGAGGAGCCCCATGAGGACGGGCGCGAGGGGGCCCGCGTTGCGCGGCGGCGGCGCGTCCAGCGTCATCACGGCCGCGAGGACGGCCATGGCGTCGCTGCGGTGGTGCGGGGCCTTGCCCTCGCACGCGGCATAGAGGGTGGCGCCGAGCGCCCACAGGTCGGACGCGGGGAGGGCGGCGTCGCCCTTGACCCGCTCGGGCGACATGTAGGCGGGCGACCCCATGACCATGCCGGTGCCGGTGAGGGTGGCGTCCCCGGCGACCTGCGCGATGCCGAAGTCGGTGAGGACGGCCCGGTCGTCGCCGGTGACGAGGACGTTCGCGGGCTTGACGTCGCGGTGCAGGACGCCGATGGCGTGCGCGGCGCGCAGCGCGCCGATGACCTGCCGGCCGATCGCGGCGACGCGGGCCGGGGCGAGCGGCCCGTCCTCGTCGATGATGTCCTGCAGCGACCGCCCCCGGACGAGTTCCATGACGATCCACGGGCGGCCGTCCTCGTCGACGACGTCGTGGACGGTGACGACACCGGGGTGGCCGAGCCGCGCGGACGCCCGCGCCTCGCGCAGCGTCCGCCGGTGCCGGTTCTCGCGCTCGTCGTCGGCGAGGCCGTTCGGCAGCACGACCTCCTTGACGGCGACCTCCCGGTCGAGGGTCTCGTCGGCGGCCCGCCAGACGGTGCCCATGCCGCCGCGCCCCACGACCGAGAGCAGCCGGTACCGCCCGGCCAGCAAGCGTCCCGCCACGTATCAGTCCTCCGCCGGGGTGAACGACCGGTAGACGGGCTGCAGTTCGGCGAACAGCCGGCCCCAGCCGTCGTGCGGGGCGCTCAGCAGGATGGCGTAGCCGTGGTCGTTCGCGACGAACCCGCGGTTGAGGATGTGCATGCGGGTGCCGCCCTTGCCGTCGTAGGTGAACTCCCAGTCGGCGGAGTCGTCGCCGTCGTCGGTGTCGGGGACGGGCGGCTGCTCGCCGGTCGGGGCCATCTTGAGCCGCTCGTACCCGGGCCAGCCGGAACCGCCGTTCTCCTGGTTCTGCCAGTCCTGGAGGGCGCTGTCGCCGGGGTTGTCCGTCTGGTCGATCTGGATGTAGGCGCTGCGGTCGGGCGAGTAGAAGAAGTCGCCGCCGCGCTTCGACTCGGGGCCGGTCCAGTCGTCGGGGACCTGGATGCTGTAGCCGCTGTCGTCCTCGTGGAGGCGGAAGCCGGCCGCGACGGTCGAACTCGGCGACGGGTCCGGCGTCTGCTCCGGCGTGCTCGTGGCGGGCACGGCGCCGCCGCCCGGGTTCGCCGCGCCGCTCTGCGTCGTGCTGGTCGCGCTCTCGTTGCGGGCGGGCTGCTCGTCGTCGCCGCTGCTCGCGAGCGCGATGCCGGTGACGACGAGGACGACGATCAGCACGACGACCGCGATGACGACCAGGTTCCGGTTCCCGGCGAGGCCCGTCCCGGACGGTCCGCCGCCGGACGTCCGGTTGCCGGGCAGCCGCGGCAGGCCGGGGATCCCCGCGAGCTTGGTCTCCGCCCCGCCGACGCCGCGCGTGTCGGGTTCGGCGCGCCACGGGTCGCGGGCCGTGTCGGCCGCGCCGCCGCCCTGCCCGCCGTCCGTCCCGCCCGGCCCGGCGTCGAAGCCGGACGCCGCGGCGGGCGCGGCCACGCGGGTCGCGTCGGGGGACGGGCCGCCGCGGGCGGGTTCCGGCGCGGTGCCGGCGGCCGGGGCGTCGACGGCCATCGTGTGCTGGGTGTCGATGGACTCCTGGCGGACGAGTTCGTCCAGCAGCGCCCCGGCCTCGATCGCGTCCATCCGCTGGTCGGGGTTCTTGCGCAGCAGGCCCTCGATGACCGGGATGAGGGGGCCGCCCTTGTCCGGCGGGTCGGGCTCCTCGGAGATGACGGCGACGAGCGCGGCCATCGGCTCGTTGCGCTCGAACGGCGACTTGCCGTGCACCATCGCGTACAGGGCGACGCCCAGCGACCACAGGTCGGACGCGGGCCCGGCCTTGCGGCCCCGCGCGCGCTCGGGGGCGATGTAGGCGGGGGAGCCCATGACCAGGCCGGTCTGGGTGAGGGTGGCGTCACCGGCGGCGATGGCGATGCCGAAGTCGGTGAGGACGGCCCGTTCGCCGGTCCGTCCGGTGCCGGTGATGAGCACGTTGCTGGGCTTGACGTCGCGGTGCAGGACGCCGGCCTGGTGCGCGGCGTGCAGCGCGGCGAGCATCTGCCGGCCGATCTCGGCGGCGCGCAGCGGGTCGAGGGGCCCCTCGCGTTTGATCACCTGGTCGAGGGAGCGCGACCGGATGAGCTCCATGATGATCCAGGGCCGCTCGTCCTCCTCCACGACGTCGTAGACGGTGACGACGCCGGGGTGGCCGAGGCGCGCGGCGGTGCGGGCCTCACGGAACGTGCGCTTGTGGTGGACGGCGCGTTCCTCATCGGTGAGACCATGCGGGAGGATGACCTCCTTCACCGCGACGTCACGACCGAGGACCTCATCGTGTGCCTGCCAGACCGTCCCCATGCCGCCTCGGCCGACTTGGGTCACCAGTCGGTAGCGGCGGGCGAGCAACCGCTCGCCGTTGGGCTCATTTGGCATATCCGCGACCATATCCACTTTTGCTGACAATCTTGGACCAAGCTTGCAAGCCACATCCCCCCACCCGTACGACGCCCGAGGCGGCGCCGGGGTTCGCGCACGGATGAGCAGGAGCGGGGAGGGTGACTGAGGTGTCACCGCCGACGAGACCGGACCAGGAAGAAGTCCCGGCACGGCCGCCGGGGAGACGCCCGGACCGGCGGCCGGACCGCCGGCCGGAGGCGGCGCCCGCCCAGGAGGCGGCGCCGGAACCGGCCGGGACCTGGCCGTCCGGTGAGTGGCGCCGCCTCGTCCAGGCCGCGCCGACGATCTTCTTCTGGTACACCCGACTCTCCGGGATCCTGTCACTGCTCGCCTGGATCTCCTATGGTCTCATCCTCGAGCTGGCCGACATCTGGGCCTTGCGGTGGATCGGCTACCTCGGCTGGTTCCCCAGCGTGCCCATCGGCCTCGTCTGGATCCTGCTGTCGATGGGCGTGCGGCGCCGCAAGAAAGCCGCCTGGCGCATCCTGCTGCTGGTGCTGTGCCTGCCCGCCGCCCTGCACGTCACCGCGTTCCTCGCGAAGCTGCTCGACCCCGGCCTGGACGTCCCGCCGGGCGTGGCCGTCGCGTCCGTCCTGTACCTCGCGGCGATCGCCCTGCTGGTGGCGGCGCGCGGCGAGTTCACCACCCTGCCGGACCGTGCCAACCGGCGCCTCGCCGCGCTCGTCTTCGCCACCCTCCTGGTCGTGACCTGCGGGATCGGCACCTGCCTGGTCACCGCGACCGACCGCGACGAGGGCGGCGGGTTCTGGACGCACCCCGTCTACGCGATCTCGCAGACCGTCCTCGGGCCGCGGGTCACCGGCGGGCCGATCGACATCTCCGTCGCGTTCTGGGTGGACGTCATCCTGTGGGTGCTCGGCACCGGCCTCATGCTCGCGACGTTCTGGGCGCTGTTCAAGCCGGGCCGCCGCGACCCCGTCCTCAGCCCGCAGGAGGAGCTGTCGGCGCGCGCGCTGCTCGCCGAGTACGGCGAGCAGGACTCCCTCGGCTACTTCGCGCTGCGCCGCGACAAGGACGTCATCGTCGCACCGAACGGCAAGGCCGCCATCGCCTACCGGGTGGAGGGCTCGGTCTCCCTCGCCAGCGGCGACCCGCTCGGCGACCCCGAGTCGTGGGACCAGGCGATCGACGCGTGGCTCGGCGAGTGCCGCGCGCACGCGTGGATCCCCGGCGCCGTCAGCGTCGGCGAGCGCGCCGCGCACATCTACCGGCGGCACGGCTTCGACGCCCTCGAACTCGGCGACGAGGCGATCATCGACCTGAGCGACTTCGGCCTGGACGGGCGCGAGATGCGGCAGGTCCGGCAGGCGGTGCGGCGGGTCGAGCGCGCCGGGTACACGGTCCGGATCCGGCGGCACGCGCAGATCCCCGACTGGGAGATGGCCGACCTCGCCCGCCGCGCCGACGACTGGCGCGGCGAGGAGACCGAGCGCGGGTTCTCGATGGCGCTCGGCCGGCTCGGCGACCCCACCGACGGGCGCTGCGTGATGGTGGAGGCGTTCGACGCGGACGGGAGGCTGCGCGGCCTGCTCAGCTTCGTCCCGTGGGGCCGCACCGGGCTGTCGCTCGACCTCATGCGCCGCGACCGGGCCGCCGAGAACGGCCTCAACGAGTTCATGGTCGCCAAGCTCGCGGAGAAGGCCGCGCTGGTCGGCGCGCAGCAGCTCTCGCTGAACTTCGCCATGCTGCGGTCGGCGTTCGAGCGCGGCTCGCAGATCGGCGCGGGCCCCGTCGCGCGCGGCTACTCCCGGCTGCTGTCCGTGGCGTCCCGGTTCTGGCAGCTCGAGTCGCTGTACCTGTCGAACGCCAAGTACATGCCGCACTGGCGCCCCCGCTTCATCTGCTACCTGCAGAGCCGCGACCTGATCCGCCTCGGCCTCGCGTACGCGCGCGCTGAGGGCTTCCTGCCGAGCCTCAACCGGCCCAAGCTCGACCGGGCGGCGGCGATGGTCCCGACCCTCGACCTCGTCGAGGCCGTCCGCAAGATCGAGGAGGACGCCGAGGCCGCGCGCGCGCCGCAGCGGCGCCTGTCGGAGCAGGAGCGGGTCCGGCACGCCAAGCTCGACCAGATCCGCGAAGCGGGCATGGACCCCTACGCGCTCGGCTTCGACCGCACCGACGTCGCCGCCGACGTCCGCGCCCGCTTCCCGGACCTGCCGCCGGACGGGCGCACCGGCGCGTCCGTCGCGATCGCCGGGCGTGTCGTGCTGTCCCGCGAGCACGGCCGCCTCATCTTCGTCACCCTGCGGGACGAGACCGGCGACCTCCAGGTCATGCTGACCGAGGACGCCCTCGGCGGCGAGTCCCTCGGCCGCTGGAAATCCCTCATCGACCTCGGCGACCAGGTCGGGGTGCGCGGCGAGGTCGTCGCGTCCCGGCGCGGCGAGCTGTCGGTGCTGGCCGCCGACTGGACGCTGACCGCCAAGTGCCTGCGCCCCCTCCCGAACAAGCGGTCCGGCCTGTCCGACCCGGAGGCACGCGTCCGGCAGCGGTACGTCGACTTCATCGTCAACGACGAGGCCCGCAGGATGCTGCGGATGCGCGGCGACGCCATCGCGGCCGTCCGCGACGGCCTGCGCGACCGCGGCTACCTGGAGGTCGAGACGCCGATGCTCCAGCCGGTGCACGGCGGCGCCACCGCCCGCCCGTTCGCCACCCGCATCAACGCCTACAACATGCAGCTCTACCTGCGGATCGCACCCGAGCTGTACCTGAAGCGGCTCCTCGTCGGCGGCGTCGGCCGCGTCTACGAACTGAACCGCAACTTCCGCAACGAGGGCGTGTCGAACCGGCACAACCCCGAGTTCACGATGCTGGAGGCGTACGAGCCCTACGGCGACTACGACACGATGGCCGAGCTGACCCGCTCCCTCGTCGTGGACGCCGCGAACGCCGCGCTCGGCACCACCGTCGTCGTCCGCGACGGCGTCGAGCACGACCTCGCCGCACCCTGGCGGGAGATCACCGTCTACGGCTCGGTGTCCGACGCCCTCGGCGAGGAGGTCACCCCCGGCACCCCGCGCGGCACCGTCCTCCGGTACGCCGAACGGCACGGGCTGAACTTCGACCCCGAGTGGGGGCAGGGCAAGCTCGTCCAGGAACTGTTCGAGGCGCTCGTCGAGGAACGCCTCGACGCGCCCACGTTCGTCCGCGACTACCCCGCGGAGACGTCCCCGCTGACCCGCCCGCACCGCGACGACCCGCGGCTCGCGGAGAAGTGGGACCTCATCGTGTTCGGGCTCGAACTCGGCACCGCCTACTCGGAGCTGATCGACCCGATCCTGCAGCGGCGGCGCCTCACCGAGCAGTCCCTCCAGGCCGCCGGCGGCGACCCCGAGGCGATGGAGCTGGACGAGGACTTCCTGCGGGCCCTCGAGTACGCGATGCCGCCCGCGGGCGGCATGGGCATGGGCATCGACCGGCTGCTGATCACCCTCACCGGCCGCACCATCCGCGAGACGATCCCGTTCCCGCTCGTCCGTCCGGGTTCGTGAGACCGGGGCCCGCGACCGCCGGGCCCCGGGCATGATGCGGCTATGGATGATCAACTGGCGCTGCGGCCCGTGGATGAGGAGGACCTGCCGATCCTGGAGTCCGTCACCCAGGACCCGCGGACGGTCGGCGAGCACGCCTGGTTCGGCTACTTCGAACCGGGGCGGTACCGGCGCGGCTGGGCGGAGAACCGGCTGATCGGCCCGGACGGCGGCACCCTGATGGTGGTGCGCGGCGCGGACCCCCTCGGGTTCGTGTCGTGGCGCCGCAAGACGACGTCGCCGACGTCGTACTGCTGGAACATGGGGATCGCCCTGCTACCGGAGGCGCGCGGCAAGGGCTACGGCACCGAGGCGCACCGGCTGCTCGCGCGGTACCTGTTCGCGCACACCACGGTCCACCGGATCGACGCGGACACCGAGACCGACAACATCGCCGAGCAGAAGGCGCTGAAACGGGCCGGGTTCACCCGGGAGGGCGTCATGCGCGGCTGCGTCTGGCGGGAGGGCGCCTGGCGCGACGGGGTGACCTACAGCCTGCTCCGCACCGACCCTCCGGTGTGACGTGTCAGAGCGTGCGCGGCGCCGGCCGGCGGCCCTGCTCGGCGAGCCACCGCCGGGCGGCGCCGCGCCGCGCGTCCTCGCCCTCCGGCGCCCCCAGCGGCGGGACGGGCGCCCAGCGGCCCGCGTCGCCGCCGCACTCCGCGTCGCCGGCGGCCTCCTCGGCGGGCAGGACGTCGCCGCGTTCGAGGTCGAGCAGCCAGGGCCCGCCCGCCGGGTCGGCGCCGAGCGCCGCGGCGACCGCGCCCAGGTCGGCCGGGAGCGGCGCCAGCCCGGGACCGGGCCCGTCGCCGAGCGCCGCCGCGAGCTCCGCGGCCAGCTCGGCGTCCCCCGGCCCGCCGCGCTCCCCCAGCTCGGCGAGGCACGCGCGGGCCCGCTCGTCCGCCCCGGGCACGCCCTCCGCCAGCGCCGCGACCAGCACGTCCCCCGCGTACTGCAGGACGGGCGCGAGCGGCCGCCCGGCCAGCACCGCGGCGCCCGCGGCGCCGTCGCCCCGCGCCACCGCCGCGCGCAGCACCGCCAGCGCGTCCTCGTCCCACCCGATCACACGGACATTTCTACATTCCGGCTACGACGCGGCGGAGGGGATCCCCGGAATCACCGGGGCCGCTTGTCCTCGACGTGGACGACCGTCAGCTCCTTGCCGTCCTGGTCGCGCTTGGAGCGCCCGAGCAGCCCGACGGCGAGGTCGCTCGGCTCGTCCCCGGCCTCCTCCGGCGCCACGTACGTGAGCACGTCGTTGTGGTGCCCGTACACGGCCCAGCCGGGCGCCGCGTCCAGGTCGATGGTGCCGAAGTCGCCCGCCGGGGTGCCCGCCTGGACGGGCCCGAACTCGCGCAGCAGCCCGGTCGCCTGCACGGCGAGGTCGTCCTCGGGGTCCATCAGGATGACGCAGGTGCCGTGCTCGAACAGCACCCAGGACTTGTGGTCGCCCGTGATGACGTCGCGCCACACCGCGACCAGCTCTTCCGTCGTCATGGGACGATCATGGCATTCGGGCCGTCCGGCGCCCATCGAATTATGCGGGCACCACCCGGACCTCGTGCGCGGACCCCGGGGCGGCGAAACCGAGCAGCCGCGCCGCCTCCTCCTCCACGGCCGGGCCCGCGGGCAGCGGCTCGAACGTCTCGATCGTCAGCGTCGCGCGCCCTTCCTTCTTGTCGTTGCGCAGGCTCCACACCGCGTGGACGCGGCCGTCGACCAGCAGCGTCGGCTTCGTGTCCGAACCGACGCAGACGACCTTGCGCCGCTCGTCCGCCATCACCCTCGTGCGGTCCGCGTACGCGAGCACCAGGTTGTCGAACTCGGGCAGGAACCGGACGGGCGCCGCGGCGTCCTCGACGAGCTCCCCGTCCGGGACGTCGAACAGCTCGACCCCGTTCTCGTCCCGGTACACCCGCAGCTCCGGACGGAGCCGCTCGAAGTCGACGTCCTTGCGCCGGAGGCCCGACCAGACCGCGAAGTCCCGCGCCGACGCGGGACCGAACGCCGCGAGGTAGCGGGTGACGAGCTCGTCCGCTCCCCGCTCCCGCAGCGGCTCGCCCGTCCAGTCCTCGGGGAGCGCCAACCGCATGGCGCCGAACGTGTTCCACGTCCCGCTCGGCGGCGGGTGCACCACGGACACGAGGGCGTGCAGCGACCAGCGGAGCGCGGCCGGGTCCCGGTCCGGCCACCGCTCGGCGAGCATCCGCGCGAGCTCCGGCCGGGTCAGCGTGCGCCCCGCGAGCACTCCGCGCGCCGCCGCGGCCAGCTCGTCCAGGTCCCACCCGGCGGCGACGCGCCCGAACCCCGCCCGCCACGCGCGCAGGGCGATCGGCTGCAGCAGCGGCTTCAGCCAGTGGAAGTCGGGCGTCGCCGCCATGTGCTGGGTGCCCCGCAGCAGCGACGAGCGGACGATCGCCCGCTCGTGCAGCAGGCCGGTGAGGACGTCCTGGTGGAAGCCTTCGAGCCGGTTCCAGAGCCCGACGTACGGGGCGTTCGGCTCCTGCGCCTGCACGGCCACGAGCCGCTCGACCGCCTCCTGCGCCGCCATCCCGGACCGTTCGAGGAGGAGCTGGCGGTGCAGCGTCGTCCGGTTGAGGGTCCGCCGGTCGAGAGTGCGCGGCATACCGATACCTCCAGAATGAAGCGTTCCGTTCCATGATATCCGAACGGAACGCTTCATTCCCCTACGCCGACTCCTCCCGGAACGCCTCCACCGCGTACCGCAGCCGCGCCCCCACCAGCAGCGCCTCGTCCTCCGGACACCCCAGCAGCCGCCCCACCAGCTCGATGAGCTGGTCGTCGCTCAACTCCGGCTCCCGCCCCGCGACATGCCTGATGATCTCGAGCAGCTCGGGCCGCTTGTACGTCGCGATCGACCGCCCCCGCCGCACCCGAGGCCCCCCGTCC
>NZ_QHJN01000061.1:0-41295 GCF_003947565.1 Actinomadura sp. WAC 06369
TCGTCGCCGAGGTCGAGCACCTCAACGAGGACGCGCTCACCGACGACCTCGCCGTCCTGCTGTGCTCCCATGCGCGGCCCTCGGCGTCAGGCCGCTAGACGACCTTCCTTCAACGGGCCTTGCCGCGATTGCTGCATCGCTCCGCTCGAATCTGGCTTCGCTCGCAATCGCAGTGGGGCCGGCACTGCGTGGTTGAGTGAGGGCTGAGGGCGCGACCCGTTCCGACCTGGGCCTTTCGAAGGCGGGTCAATGTCATTTCGGTCACGTTAAGTCCGAGTTCCCGAACGGTCTGTGAAGTCGCTCACCTACGGACGCCCGGTGGAACGCGGAAACCCCCGTTCTCCTCGGACGATAGTCCTGGGCTATCGAAATGAGTGCGCCCATGACTTGGAGCTCTGCACCGAGTCGGACATAACGTGCGCCCGTGGCTATAGCGATACCTGCGATCTACCGGTCGACCGTCGGCAAGAAGGCCGTCATGGCCGTGACCGGCGGCATCCTCGTGCTGTTCCTGATCGCGCACATGGTCGGGAACCTGAAGATCTTCTTCGGCGCGGAGGACTTCAACCACTACGCGCACTGGCTGCGCACGATCGGTGAGCCCGCCGTCCCCCGCCGGACGGTGCTGACGCTCCTCGAGGTCGTCCTGCTGGTCGCGGTGGTCCTGCACATGTGGTCGGCGGTGTCGCTGGCCCGCCGCGCGCGCGCCGCGCGTCCCGTCAAGTACGAGTCGAAGAAGAAGAGCCACGCGCAGGGCTACGCCACCCACACGATGCGCTACGGCGGGATCATCATCGCGTTCTACGTCGTCTGGCACCTGCTGGACCTGACGTTCTTCGTGGTGAACCCGCTCGGCGCCGACGACACCCCCTACGACCGGATGATCGCGGACTTCGACCCGTCCCGCTGGTACATCACCGTCTGGTACGTCGTCGCGGTGCTGCTGGTCGGCCTGCACCTGCACCACGGCATCTGGAGCGCGTTCCAGACCCTCGGCCTGCGCACCCCGCGCAGCCACAACCTCCTGCGGGGCCTCGCCATCGCCGTCTCCGCCGTGGTGACGATCGGCTTCATCTCCGTGCCCGTCTCCATCACCTTCGGATGGGTGAGCTGAACATGAGCGACGACCTCTACGACATCGGCGACCCGATCGTCGACGGCAAGGTGCCCGCCGGCCCGATCGAGGACCGCTGGACCACGCGCAAGTTCGAGGCCAAGCAGATCAACCCGGCCAACAAGCGCAAGAAGAAGATCATCATCATCGGCACCGGGCTGGCCGGCGGGTCCGCCGGCGCCACGCTCGGCGAGGCCGGCTACCACGTCCAGCAGTTCTGCTTCCAGGACAGCCCGCGCCGCGCCCACTCGATCGCCGCGCAGGGCGGCATCAACGCCGCCAAGAACTACCGCAACGACGGCGACAGCGTGTACCGGCTCTTCTACGAGACGGTCAAGGGCGGCGACTTCCGGTCCCGCGAGTCGAACGTGTACCGGCTCGCCGACATCTCCCGGAACATCATCGACCAGTGCGTCGCGCAGGGCGTCCCGTTCGCCCGCGAGTACGGCGGCCTGCTCGACAACCGCTCGTTCGGCGGCACCCAGGTGTCCCGGACGTTCTACGCCCGCGGCCAGACGGGGCAGCAGCTCCTCCTCGGCGCCTACCAGGCGCTGATGCGGCAGGTCGAGCTCGGCAACGTCGAGCTGTTCCCGCGCCACGAGATGCTCGACCTGATCATGGAGGACGGGCGCGCCCGCGGCGTCGTCGTCCGGAACCTGATCGACGGCGAGGTCAAGCACTACACCGCGGACGCGGTCGTGCTGGCGTCCGGCGGCTACGGCAACGTGTACTTCCTGTCCACGAACGCGATGGGCTCGAACGTCACCGCGTCCTGGCGGGCGCACCGGCACGGCGCCCTGTTCGCCAACCCGTGCTACACGCAGATCCACCCGACCTGCATCCCGGTCAGCGGCGACCACCAGTCGAAGCTGACCCTGATGTCGGAGTCGCTGCGCAACGACGGCCGCGTCTGGGTGCCGAAGAAGGCCAAGGACGAGCGCCGCCCCGCCGACATCCCCGAGGACGAGCGCGACTACTACCTGGAGCGCATCTACCCCTCGTTCGGCAACCTGGTCCCCCGCGACATCGCGTCCCGCGCCGCGAAGAACGTGTGCGACGAGGGCCGCGGCGTCGGCCCCGGCGGGCTCGGCGTCTACCTCGACTTCGCCGACGCGATCGGGCGGCTCGGCCGCGACAAGGTCGAGGCGAAGTACGGGAACCTGTTCGAGATGTACGAGCGGATCACGGGCGAGAACCCGTACGAGACGCCGATGCGCATCTACCCCGCCGTGCACTACACCATGGGCGGCCTGTGGGTCGACTACGACCTCGAGTCGACGATCCCCGGCCTGTTCGTGATCGGCGAGGCGAACTTCTCCGACCACGGCGCGAACCGCCTCGGCGCGTCCGCCCTCATGCAGGGCCTCGCCGACGGCTACTTCGTGCTGCCGGCCACGATCAACGACTACATCGCCAAGAACGCCCTGCCTCCGGCGTCGGACGCCGCGATCGCCGAGGCGGAGGAGCGCGTCAAGAGCCGCATCGACCGGCTGCTGTCGATCGACGGCGACCGCTCCGTCGACTCCTTCCACCGCGAGCTCGGCCACATCATGTGGGAGTACTGCGGCATGGAGCGCACCGAGGAGGGCCTGCGCAAGGCGCTCGAGCTCATCCCGGCGCTGCGCGAGGAGTTCTGGAAGCGCGTCAAGGTCACCGGCAAGGGCGAGGAGCTCAACCAGCAGCTCGAGAAGGCCGGCCGCGTCGCCGACTTCCTCGAACTGGGCGAGCTGATGGTGATCGACGCACTGCACCGCACCGAGTCCTGCGGCGGCCACTTCCGCGCCGAGAGCCAGGACGAGGAGGGCGAGGCCAAGCGCGACGACGACAACTTCGGCTACGTCGCCGCCTGGGGCTGGCAGGGCGAGGGCGCCAAGCCCGTCCTGCGCAAGGAGACCCTCAACTTCGAATACGTCAAGCCGACGCAGAGGTCGTACAAGTAACCATGAAGCTCACACTGCGCGTCTGGCGCCAGAGCGGCCCCCAGGACAAGGGCAAGATGGTCGAGTACAAGCTCGACGACATCTCCCCCGACGCCTCGTTCCTGGAGATGCTCGACGTCCTCAACGAGAAGCTCATCGCCGACGGCGCCGAGCCCGTCGCGTTCGACCACGACTGCCGCGAGGGCATCTGCGGCATGTGCTCGCTGGTCATCAACGGCACGCCGCACGGTCCCGAGCGGAACACCACGACGTGCCAGCTGCACATGCGCAAGTTCAAGGACGGCGAGGTCATCGACGTCGAGCCGTGGCGCGCCTCGGCGTTCCCGGTCGTCAAGGACCTGGTCGTCGACCGCTCCGCGTTCGACCGGATCATCCAGTCCGGCGGGTACATCACCGCGCCGACCGGGACCGCGCCCGAGGCCCACTCGACGCCCGTCCCGAAGCCGGACGCCGACGCCGCGTTCGAGGCCGCCGAGTGCATCGGCTGCGGCGCGTGCGTCGCGGCCTGCCCGAACGGCTCGGCCGCGCTGTTCCTCGGCGCGAAGATCACCCACCTGGGCCTCATGCCGCAGGGCCAGCCGGAGCGCTGGGACCGGGCCGTCTCCATGCTCGACACCCACGACTCCGAGGGCTTCGGCGGCTGCACCAACACCGGCGAGTGCACCGTCGCCTGCCCGAAGGGCATCGGCCTGGACGTCATCGGGCGCCTCAACGGCGACTACCTGAAGGCGTCCGCGGGCGGCAAGAAGAAGTAGCCGCCCCGCCCCCCAAGGCCTCGCCCGGCCGCGGCAACCGGGCGGGGCCTTGGCTTTTCTCCGCCCCCGCCGGACCTCATGCACTAGCATGACGGGCCCGTGCACGTGCATCGTCACGTGCATATGCAGATGCATCACCGCCGGAAGGGGGCGGACACCGATGACCGCCGTTCACCGATCGATCGTGTGCGTCGACGTCGAGGGCTACGGGCACCGCAGCCGGACGGACTGGGACCGGCTCGCCGTCCGACGCGGCATGTACGCCGCGCTCCAGCGCGCCTTCACCGAATCCGGCGTCCCCTGGAACTCCTGCTACTACGAGGACCGCGGAGACGGCGCGATGATCCTCGTCCCGCCCGGCGTACCGAAGGAGCGGCTCGCCGCGCGCCTCCCGGACGCGCTCGCCACGCCGCTCGTCCGGCACAACTGCACGGCCGTCGCCGGAGCGCGCATCAGGCTTCGGGTCGCGCTCCACGCCGGGGAGATCCGCTACGACCCGCACGGCGTGGTCGGCTCCTCCCTCAACCTGGCGTTCCGGCTGCTGGAGGCCGACCCGGTCAAGTCCGCCCTGCGCTCGTCCCCCGGAGTCCTCGCACTGATCGCGTCCGACTGGTTCTACGACGAGGTGATCCGGCAGACCCCCGTGTGCGCGCCCGCCGCGTACCGGGCCGTCCTCGTCGCGGTGAAGGAGACGCGGACTCGCGGCTGGCTGCGCCTCGCCGGCGCGGACGCCGAACGGCCGACGCACCGTCCCGTCCGGCAGCTCATCGAACGGGCCTGGCCGGGATTCGGCCGCTGACCCGGGCGGGGGCCGGGTCAGTCGTGGACGAGGGTTTCGACGCCTTCGGGGAGGCTGCCGGCGAGGCGCGCCTCGACGAGGAACGTCTCGAGGGTGTCCTGGAACGCCCGCGCGGCGTGGGTCAGCTCGACGTCCTTGCGGTGCGCGAGCGCGATCGTCCGCAGCAGGCCCTCGCCGTGGTGGCCGCGCCGCGCCGCCTCGTCCAGCACCAGCGGGGTGCCCCGCAGGCCCGGCCGTCCGGCCAGCACCATGCTCGGCACCACCGCGATGCCCAGCCCCACCTCGACGAACCGCAGCACCGCGTCCATCTCCCCGCCCTCGACCGCGAACCGCGGCTCGAACCCGGCCGCGCGGCACGCGCCGATCGTCGCCTCCCGCAGGTCGTAGCCGGGGCGGAACATCACGAGCGGACGGTTCCGCAGGTCGTCGATCCGCAGGAACGAGCGGCGCGGCAGCGGCGTCCGTCCCGCCGGTTCCGCCGGGGACGCCACGACGAGGTACTCGCGCAGTATCGGGGTGGTGTCCAGCGGCGGGTCGCCGTGCAGGGGGAGGATGACCAGGGCCATGTCCAGCTCGCCCCGCGTGAGCTGCCGCACCAGGTCGCGGGAGCCGCCCTCCTCGACGATCAGCTGGATGCCCGGGTAGGCGTCGTGGAAGCGGCGCAGCACGTCGGCGAGCAGCCCCGCGCACAGCGACGGCGTCGCGCCCAGCCGCACCCGCCCCCGCCGCAGCCCGGCGAGCTCCTGCACCTCGACCCGTGCGGTCTCGACGTCGGCGAGGATGCGCTTGGCCAGCGGCAGCAGCGCCTCCCCCGCGGGCGTCAGCGCGATGTTGCCGCGGGCGCGGCTGAACAGCGACACGTTCAGCTCGCTCTCCAGCGCGCGGATCTGCTTGCTCAGCGACGGCTGCGCCACGCGCAGGAGCTCCGCGGCCTGCGTGAAGTGCCGGACCTCCGCGACCGCGACGAAATAGGCGAGCTGCTGCAACTGCATCCTGCACAGGGTACGGGGCCGCCGCCCGCGCGCCCGCAGGCGGTTAGCGGATGTGCTCGCGCAGCGCCTGGAGGTCGTGGACGATCAGGCGGCGCCGTCCCGTCTCGATGAGGCCGTGCCCGCGCAGGTGGCGCAGCGCCTTGCTCACCGCCTCGCGGGACGCGCCGACCCAGCCGGCCAGCTCCTCCTGCGACAGGTTCAGGGTGATCCGGACGCTCTCGCCGCCCGGCTGCCCGGACCCGTACGGCACGCCGAACCGCTCGGCGAGCTCCACGAGGCGCTGCGCGACCCGGCCGGTGGCGTCGAACATGCCGAACTCCGCGCGCTTGCGGTCGGCGTCCCGCCACCGCTGGCACAGCATCCGCATGATGATGATCGACACGCGTCCGTTGGCTTCGAGGAAGCGCATGAACGCCGCCGACGGGACGGCGAGCGCCCGGACCGGTTCGAGGGCCTCGACGGTCGCCGACCGCGGCAGCCCGTCGATCGCCGCGACCTCGCCGAGCAGCGCGCCCGGCTCCCGCACCGCCAGCAGCGCCTCCCCGCCGTGCTCGCGGTAGGTGAACGCCTTCACCCGTCCCTTCAGCAGGACCGCCACCCACGCCGACCGGTCGCCTTCGACGAACAGCGCCTCGCCGCGCTCGAAGTCCCGGACGTGCCCGTGGTCTTCCAGCTCGGCGCGTTCGGCCGGGGTGAGTTCGGCCAGGAACGAACCCGGTTCGAGGGCGGTCATGCCACCACGCTAAAGCGAACCCCCCGGGACCGGTCCCGGGGAAAGAATCACGAATCCATCACACGTTGTGTGCACTTCTCCCTATTCGTCCCCCTCGCGGGTGCGCCAGGGTGGTGCGCGGTGTGTCGCGGGGAACGGCGGGCGGCGGTGCGGGGGCACGCCGCCCGCCCCGCGGCCGCCGGCGCACCGCCGGGACGCGGCTCGGGGACGGCCGGCGCCCCGGAGGGGGTGCGGGCGCCGGCCGCTCGCCGGGTCAGGCGGAGGGGGTGTCCTGCCCCTTCTTGACGATCCCGAGCTTGGTGCCGAGCCAGACCACCGGGTCGTACTTGCGCCCGACGACCCGCTCCTTCATCGGGATGAGCGCGTTGTCGGTGATCTTGATGTGCTCGGGGCAGACCTCGGTGCAGCACTTGGTGATGTTGCAGAAGCCGAGGCCGTGGTCCTGCTGGGCGATCTCGCGGCGGTCGGCCTGGTCGGCCGGGTGCATCTCGAGCTCACCGATCCGCATGAGGTAGCGCGGCCCGGCGAAGTCGGGCTTGTTCTCCTCGTGGTCGCGGATGACGTGGCAGACGTTCTGGCACAGGAAGCACTCGATGCACTTGCGGAACTCCTGCGAGCGCTCGACGTCCACCTGCTGCATGCGCAGCTCGCCCGGCTTCGCGTCGCCCGGGTCGAACGACGGGATCTCGCGGGCCTTCTCGTAGTTGAACGACACGTCGGTGACCAGGTCGCGGATGACCGGGAACGTGCGGACGGGCGTGACCGTGATCGTCTCGTCCGGTTCGAAGGTCGACATGCGGGTCATGCACAGCAGCCGGGGCATGCCGTTGATCTCGGCGGAGCACGAGCCGCACTTGCCGGCCTTGCAGTTCCACCGGACGGCCAGGTCCGGGGCCTGCGTGGCCTGCAGGCGGTGGATGATGTCGAGGACGACCTCGCCCTCGTTCACCTCCACCGTGTAGTCGGTGAGCTCGCCGTCGCCCTCGTCGCCGCGCCAGACGCGGAACTTCGCCTCGTAGCTCATCCGTCGCCCTCCTCGCCCTCGGCCTTCCCGTCCGCGTCCGCCGCGGCGGCGTCGGCGGGCAGTTCCTCGCCGGTCAGGTACTTCTTCAGCTCGTCGGTCTCGAACAGGCCGAGCAAGTCGGCGCGCATCGCCGGCATCGGCTGCCGCGTCAGCTCGACGTGCGGGTCAGCCGGGTCGCCCGCCAGGCGGCAGACGAGGTTGACCTTCCGCCATTCCGCCGACATCTGCGGGTAGTCGTCGCGGGTGTGGCCGCCGCGGCTCTCCTGGCGTTCGAGGGCCGCCTTCGCGACGGCCTCGGACACCAGCAGCATGTTGCGCAGGTCGAGCGCGAGGTGCCAGCCGGGGTGGTAGCCGCGGCCGTCGTGCACGGCGACCGGCTCCACGGACACGCGGGCGACCCGCTCGCGGAGCTTCTGCAGGGCCTCGATGGCCTGCCGCAGCTCCTCCTCCTTGCGGATGATGCCGACCAGCTCGTTCATCGTGGTCTGCAGTTCGGCGTGGACCGCGTACGGGTTCTCGCCGCCCTCGCGCTCGAACGGTGCGAGCGCCTCCGCCGTGGCGTCGTCCACGATCTCGTCGGGCACGGCCGGACGGGCGTCGAGCGCGTCGACGTACTCGGACGCGCCGAGCCCGGCGCGGCGCCCGAACACCAGCAGGTCGGACAGCGAGTTGCCGCCGAGCCGGTTCGAGCCGTGCATGCCGCCCGCGACCTCGCCGGCGGCGAACAGCCCGGGGACCTTCGCGGCCGCGGTGTCGGGGTCGACCTCGACGCCGCCCATCACGTAGTGGCAGGTCGGCCCGACCTCCATCGGCTCCTTGGTGATGTCGACGTCCGCCAGCTCCTTGAACTGGTGGTGCATCGACGGGAGCCGCCGGACGATCTCCGCGGCGCCGCCCGGCATCCGGTCGACGACCGTGAGGTACACGCCGCCGTGCGGGGAGCCCCGGCCGGCCTTCACCTCGGAGTTGATCGCGCGGGCGACCTCGTCGCGGGGCAGCAGCTCGGGGGGCCGCCGGTTGTTGTCGGGGTCGTCGTACCAGCGGTCGCCCTCCTCGGGGGAGGTGGCGTACTTGTCCTTGAAGACCTCGGGGATGTAGTTGAACATGAACCGCTCGCCCTCGGAGTTCTTCAGGACGCCGCGGTCGCCGCGCACCGACTCGGTGACGAGGATCCCCTTGACGGACGGGGGCCAGACCATCCCGGTGGGGTGGAACTGGACGAACTCCATGTTCAGCAGCGTCGCGCCGGCCTGCAGGGCGAGCGCGTGGCCGTCCCCGGTGTACTCCCACGAGTTCGACGTGACCTTGAACGCCTTGCCGATCCCGCCGGTGGCGAGGACGACGGCCGGCGCCTCGAACACGACGAACTTGCCCGTCTCGCGCACGTACCCGAACGCGCCGCAGATCCGGTCGCCGTCCTTGAGCAGCCGCGTGACGGTCGTCTCGGCCCACACCTTGAGGCGGGCCTCGTAGTCGCCGTGCTCGGCGCGGTCCTCCTGCTGGAGCGCGACGATCTTCTGCTGGGCCGTGCGGATCAGCTCCAGGCCCGTCCGGTCGCCGACGTGCGCCAGCCGCGGGTACTCGTGCCCGCCGAAGTTCCGCTGGCTGATCTTGCCGTCCTTGGTGCGGTCGAACAGCGCGCCCCACAGTTCGAGCTCCCAGATGCGGTCCGGGGCCTCCTTGGCGTGCAGTTCCGCCATCCGCCAGCTGTTCAGGAACTTCCCGCCGCGCATCGTGTCGCGGAAGTGCACCTGCCAGTTGTCGTTGGCGTTGACGTTGCCCATCGCGGCGGCGGCGCCGCCCTCCGCCATGACGGTGTGCGCCTTGCCGAACAGCGACTTGGAGATGATCGCCGTCTTCTTGCCCTGGAGGCGAGCCTCGATCGCCGCGCGCAGCCCGGCGCCGCCGGCACCGATCACCACGACGTCGTACGAGTGCCTCTCGATCTCAGTCATGATTCCTTGGCCTTCAGTTGATGATGCGCAGGTCGGAGATGGTCTCGCTGGCCACGAGCATCACGTAGACGTCGGCGACGACCAGGGAGCCGAGCGTGATCAGCGCGTACATCCCGTGGCGCTCGTTGATCTTGGAGATCCAGCCCCACATCCGGTAGCGCACCGGGTGCTTCGAGAAGTTCTTCAGCCGCCCGCCGACGATGTGCCGGCACGAGTGGCACGACAGCGTGTACAGCCAGAGCAGGATCACGTTCGCCCAGAGGATGACCGTGCCGAGGCCGATGCCGAACCCGCCGCCCTCGCCGTGGAAGGCGCGGACCGCGTCCCAGGTGTTGATGAGCGAGATGAGCACCGCGGCCATCCAGAAGTAGCGGTGCAGGTTCTGCCCGATCAGCGGGAAGCGCCGCTCACCGGTGTACTTGCCGTGCGGCTCGCGGACGGCGCACGCCTGCGGGGCCGCCCAGAACGACCGGTAGTACGCCTTGCGGTAGTAGTAGCAGGTCAGCCGGAACAGCAGCAGGAACGGCAGGGAGATCACCGCGAACGGGATCCAGCCGCGGGTGCCGGCCGGGAGGAACGTCCCGAACTCCGCCGCGTCGCCGGTGTGCCCGTCCACCGTCACGTTGTTGCAGATCTCGTTGAAGCACGGCGAGAAGAACGGCGACAGGTAATGGAATTCCGGGACGAAGAAGGCCGCGCCCCAGAAGGCCCGGATCGTCGCGTACACCACCCACGCCGTGAAGATCACGAAGGTGGTGATCGGGTAGAGCCGCCAGTTGTCCTTGCGAAGCGTGCGTTCCTTGATCTGGGCGCGGGATTTGGCCGGCGCCTCCAGTGTGCTCATCGATCGCTCTCCTGAGCCTCGGGTCGTGTGATCCCCGTACCACGGTCTGCGCGCGCCATGCGGCCGTCGCGCCTCGGCCGCGGCCCCGCCCGCATGCGGGCGGTGACGCCCCGTGCGCGCTTCCAGCGAAGCGACCCTACGCCACCGGCGCGGACCTGTGACATACATAACAGGCGGACCCGCATGTGACCCTGACCACAGACTTTAGCCGTCCGAACGACTTCCGGACGTCCTGAAGATCTATAAGCAGTCGTTATGGCCAAGGGGAATCGAGACGAGCACAAGAAAGCATGACCGCCCGCCCATCCGCGGGTGGCCGGAACGTTCCGATTTCGTGCTAGAGGAGCCCCGCCCGCAGCACCGTCCGGGCGAAGTGCGCCTCGGCTTCGCTCGTCCGGCCCGTCCCGTACACCCGGAGCGCCTCGGCGAGGTCGGGATAGCGGTCGGCGAGCAGCGCGGCGGCCGCCTCGATCTCGCCCGCCGACGCGACCTCGCGCAGCAGGGCCTGGACGTCCCGCGCGCCGGCCTCCGCCCGCGTGCGCCCGCCGGACGCGCGTCCGTCCGGCGCGGGTTCGGCCTGGGCGGGTTCGGCCTGGGCGGGCGACGCGGAGGCGGACGCGCCCCCGGACGCGCGGGCGCCGGCCGGCACGCGGAGGCCGGAGGTCGTCGGCGCGGACTCGGCGCGGATCTCCGCCAGCCGGTCCTTGACCCGGGCGGCCGGGAGGTCGGCGAAGCCGGGGTCGGCGGCCAGCTCCTCGACCGCCAGGAGCCGGTGCAGCACGGCCGGGTTGCTGATCTTCGCGCGCTGCCCGGACATGAGCTGCGACAGCATCGGCGCGGACAGGCCGAGCACCCCCGCCAGCCCCGACTGCGACAGCCCGAGCCGGTCGAGGAGCCGGCGCACCCGCTCCCCCAGCGGCTCCCCGTACCACTCGACCTGCAGGGCCCGGTTCCGGACGACGGTGTCCTCGGCGGCGCTCAACGCGAAAACTCCCTTGACCGTTCGCAAGTGCAAACACTAGATTCTCGTACGCACATCCAACGTCTGTGCCGACGCCATGGTTCCACGTAAACCTCCGTTTGCACATGCGACGACCAGGAAAGGCGGCTCGTTCCATGCGTCCGTTCCACCGTGCCGCGGCCGCCGCGGCCGCGGTCCTGCTGCCGGCCGGCGGCCCGGCCGGCTGCACGATGCTCGACGACGCGGGCTCGTCCGGGGACTCGGCCTCGGGAGCGTCCGGGGTCGCGGTCGAGGGCGGCGACCCGTCCGTCGACGCCACCGGCGACGCGATCGTCGCCGCCACGCTCGGCGCGCCGCCGCAGGCGCCGTCGGCCGAGGTCGAGATCGCCGTCCTGGGCCTGCGGGTGCGGGGGAAGCTGGCGACCCTGACCGTCCGGATGACCCCGCGCATCCCTCCCGGCGGGCCGGACAAGGCCAGCCCCTACGACCTGAACGGCAACGAGGGCATCGATCCCTCGCTGATCGACCCGGTCAACCTGAAACGCTACGTCGTCGTCAAGGATTCGCGCGGTCGGGAAATGGAGACCGACGACATCACCACCGACCTCGTCAACGGCAAGGCGGGCGCGCTCCGGTACACGTTCGCGGCGCCGCCGGAGAACGTGAAGGCCCTCGACCTGCAGTTCGGCGGCTGGCCGACGTTCCGCGACATCCCCGTGCAGCGATGACCCGCGCGCCCGCCGACCGCGGCCGCCCGGGCCGCGCCCGCACCGCGAGAGCGCCGCGGCCGGAAACGGCCGCGAACAATGCGCCCGTCCGGCACATCATCGTCGGCAACGAACCACTCAGATCATGGACGCCCCTTTCACCCGCGGCGACGAACGGAGGATCCGCATGCGCCGGAGAACAGTGATCGCGGGGGTGCTCGTCGCCGCCCTCGCCGTCCCGTCGGTCGCCGCGGCCGAACCGGACGTGCCGGACTCCGCGGTCAACGCGTCCGTCCGGGGCATCGACGCGGCCTCCGCCGTCCTCGACATCGACCTGTCGCGCGCCGTCGTCGACCTGGAGCGCGAGGAGAGCGCCGACGGACGCGTCACCGTGCAGATCTCGTCCGACGTCCTGTTCGAGTTCGACAAGGCGGCGCTCACCGCCGAGGCACGCGGCCACATCGCCGATATCGCCGCCCGCGTCCGCGGCACCGCCGACACCGTCGAGGTGTCCGGGCACACCGACTCGCACGGCGAGCCCGGCTACAACCGCGAGCTGTCCCGGCAGCGCGCCGACGCCGTCAAGGCCGAACTCGCCCGCCACCTGTCCGGCGCCGGCGTCGAGATCACCGCCGAGGGCCGCGGCGAGACCGACCCCGTGGCGCCCAACGAGAAGAACGGCGAGGACGACCCGGAGGGCCGCGCGTTGAACCGCCGCGTCGAGATCACTTTCAGCGAGTCGTGACCCCGATGACGGCGAACGCGGCAGAGAACACCCGTCCGCCCGGATCGGCAAGGAGGAACCCGATGCGCCGCCCGACCCGAACGAGAACCGCGCGGCCGGCGGCCGTGCTCGCCGCCGCGCTGCTCGCCGCCTGCGCGGCCCCGGCGTGCTCGGTGCTGGACGGCCCCGGCGCGTCCGGCGCGTCCGAGCGCGGGACGTCCCGCGGCGCCGTCGGCGGCCGGGCCCCGTCCGCCGGGCGCGGCGAGCCCGTCGCGAAGCAGACCTTCACCAGCCCGCTCGCCAAGGGCGCCGCCGTCGACGTCGAGATCATGGGCCTGTCGACGGCCGGGAAGCTGGCCGTCCTCGACGTCCGGTTCACCCCCAAGCTCCCGGCCGGGGCGGACTCGACCTCGGCGTCCCTGTCGCAGCTCCACGGGGTCGAACCGCCCGTCACGCTGCTCGACGGGACGAACCTCAAGCGGTACGTGGTCGTCCGGGACTCGTCCGACTCGGCGCTGCAGAGCGACCTCAACTACACCAGCAGCGAGAACGGGCAGCCCGCCGCACTCCAGTTCACGTTCGCCGCGCCGCCGGAGAACGTGCGGAAGATCGACGTCCAGGTCGGCTCGTGGCCCGCGTTCCGCGGCGTGCCGATCGACCGGTGACGTCCCGCCCCTGAACCCCCGGAGGAGCCATGCGCGTGCACGGAGCCCTCGCCGCCGTCCTCGTCCTGCCCCTGGCCCTGCTCGCCGCGTGCGACGGCGGGGACGGCGGCGATCCCGCCGCGACGGCGGGCACCGGGCGGACGCCGGCGTACACCGGGCCGCTGGTGAAGGAGGCGTGGTCGGCGCTCGGCGGCGGCCGGTCGCGCATCGAGGTCAAGGAGGTCGGCCGCCTGCCGGACCGCTCCCTGCTGCGGTTCTACCTGACCAACCCCGGCAAGGAGGCGACCTTCTACTCCTTCGGGACGTCGGTGGCGGGCTCGGCGTTCGGCAACCTGCACTTCACCCTGGTCGACCCCGTCGGGCACAAGGCGTACACCCCGCTCTACGACGGCGGCGACCTGACGGTCGGCAGCGAGACGCGCTGGACGTCCGTCCACCCGGGCGTGCGCTACGAGGCGGTGCTGGCGTTCCCGCCGCTGCCCGAATCGGTCCGCCGGATCACGGTGATCAGCCCGACGACGGCCGGGGAGTTCACCGGCGTGCCGGTCGTGGCGGGCGGACCGGACGGCCCCGCCGCCCCCGGCGTCCCCGGCGGGCTCGAAACCCCTCGGCCAGGGTCCACCGTGTCGTTCCCGATGCGGAACCCCACCGGGGAGACCTCCGGCGGGACCCACGACCTGTACTCCCTCACCGAGGGCGAAGCGAAGTCGACGACCAGCAGCTCGACGGAGGAGACGATCGGGCTGCGCACCGACGTGGTGTTCGCGTTCGACAAGGCCGCGCTGTCCGCACGGGCGAAGGCCGTCCTGGACGAGGTGGCGCGCGAGACCCGGGCCAAGGCCGACCCGGCGAAACCACCGATCCGCATCACCGGGCATACCGACAGCAAGGGCGCGGACGACTACAACCTCGACCTGTCGCGGCGCCGCGCGGACGCCGTCCTGGAGGCGCTGCGGGCCCGGCTCGGCCCCGGCTACCGGTACGAGGCGGCCGGGAAGGGCGAGGCCGAGCCGATCGCGCAGGAGGGCGGCGCGGACGACGCCGAGGCGCGCGCCCGGAACCGCCGCGTCGAGGTCTCCTACAAGATCAAGCAGCAGACGGCCGCGACCGCCGCCGCGACGTCCCGCGCGCCCCGGGACGAGCGCGCGACGGGCGCCGGAGCGCCCGCGCCGTTCCGTCCCGACGACGGCCGGACGGTCGCGAGCCGCACCGCGTCGTTCGGCGCCGGCGACCGGCGGCGGATCGACGTGAAGCCCTTCTACCGGGACGGCGCCTACCTCGTCGCCGTGTTCGACATCGCCAACCTCGGCCCCGACACCGGGCCCGCCTCCACGTCCGACTACCAGGGCGACCACGGCTCCTACGGCAGGTTCGGCGCGTTCTCCGTCCTCGACCCCGCGTCCGGGACCGCCTACCGCGGCGTCCGGATGGGCCCGCAGGACCCGGTGCGGGTCAACCTCGCGTTCGTCGACCCCGGCTGGGCCGTCTTCCGCACGGAACCGGGCACGAGCAACCGCGGGTTCGTCTACGTGCCCGCGCCGCCGCCGGACGTCCGGTCCGTCACGTTCGACGCGGGCCCGTTCGGCCGGATCCCGAACATCCCGATCCGGTGACTCAGGCGCCGCGCGGTCCCGGGGGCGGGCCGAGGTGGTCGAAGATCTGCAGCGGCTCGCCGTCCAGCGTGCACGCCGGCAGCCGCAGCACCAGCCCGCACATGCCGAGGGCGCGGCGCGCCGCGGCCGCGTCCGGCGGGCGCCGCTCCGGGTCGGGGTCGCACAGGCACGCGACCACCGACCACAGCCCCGGCGGCGTCCCGGCGGGCGGCGCGCCCACCCGCTGCCGCGGCTCCGGGTCGCCCGCACCCGTCAGCATCCGCCACCCGACCATCCCGGCCGCGTAGAGGTCCTGGCGCGGCCCCGGCCGGTTCCAGTCCAGCACCTCGGGCGCCAGGTAGCCCGGGGTGCCGACGGTGAACCCGGTCGTGGTGACCCGCGGCCCGTCGTCCTCGAGCGCGATCCCGAAGTCGGCGAGCCGGACGAGCGGCGCGCCCACCGCGCTCGGCTCCAGCAGCAGGTTCGCCGGTTTCACGTCGCGGTGCACGACCCCGGCCGCGTGGATGTGGCTCAGCGCGGCCAGCAGCTGGTCCAGCACCTCGGCGGCGTACTCCGGCGGCAGCCGCCCGTAGTCGCCGAGGAGCGTCTGCAGCGAACCGCCGCGCACCAGCTCCATCGCGAGCAGCACGTCGTCGTCGGCCGCGCAGGACGCGTACGGCGTCACCACGTGCGGGTGCGCGAGCCGCAGCGCCTGCTCCCGGACGGCCCGCAGCACCGTCGTCGGTCCGCGCCGCCGGACGAGCTTCGCCGCGCAGTACCGTCCCTCGGCGTGGTCGAACGCCCGCCACACGCGGCTCGTCCCGCCCGTCCCGATCCGGTCCAGCATCGTGAACCGGCCGCCGATCACCCACCCCGTGCTCACGCAGCGATCGTACGGTTCCCCACCACGGGCCTCGATTCGGACGAACGTGTCAACAGATCACGACTTCTGCGCATCTAATAAAGGGAGTCGGGCGATCAGCCGCGATCCCACCCAGTTCGTAGACTGACGAGCCGCACCGACCACGCCCCGACAGGGCTTGCCGAGACGGGACCGATGAGCACCGAACCCCCGAGGGGCCCCGAACCGCGCCGCGAGGACTCCGCGGAGGTCCCCGAAGACGAAGCCCCCGCCGTCCACGATCGTCCCGACACCCCCGCTGCGGACGACGAGACCCCCGGCACCGGCCAGGACACCACGGACACCCCCAAGGCCGACACGGACGACTCCCAGGGCGACACGGACGCGCGCGAAGGCGACACGGACGCGGGTGAAGGCGCGGACGCGCGCAAGGACGCGGGTGCGGGCGAGGGCGGGGCGGATGGCGCGGACGGGCCCGCCGACACCTCGGACGAGCGTGAGCGCGACGCCGATGAGCGCGAGAGCACGGTCGAACGTGAGGGCACGGACGCGCGCGGGGCCGACTCGGACGAACGCGGCGAGACGGACGAGTCCGAGTCAGGGCGCGACGCGGACGAGCGCGAAGACGACGCCGACGAGCGCGGCGAGATGGAGGCGCGCGAGGGCGCGGTCACGGGCGGCGACGGTACGGACGGCGACGAGGCGCAGGACCGTGCCAACGAGGGCGGCGAGAAGGACGCCGAGAGCCGCTCGGACTCCGGGGACGGTCCGGACGACGACGGCGCTCGGCACGTGGTGTCGTTCCCGGACCGGCACGACACGCGGCGGGCCCGGCGGCGCAAGATCCTGCGCCGGACCGCCATCGGCCTCGTGGCCGTGCTCGTGGCCGGGACCGGGGGCGCGTACTGGCTGTACCGCGACCTGATGGGCGGCATCGAGCAGAAGAACGTCGGGTCGCAGCTGGGGACGGACCGGCCGCAGAAGCTCAACGAATCGCTCAACATCCTGCTGCTCGGCTCGGACACCCGCGAGGGCGACAACGCCGAGTACGCGGTGCCGGGGATGGCGGGCGCGCGCTCGGACACGACGATCCTGCTGCACCTGTCGCCGAACCGGGACCAGGCCGTCGCGGTGAGCTTCCCGCGCGACTCGATGGTGAAGATCCCCGAGTGCGAGAAGGAGGACGGCGGCGAGGTGTCCGCGCGGTTCGGGATGCTGAACAGCGCGTTCGCCTACGCGGGACCGACGTGCACGTGGAAGACGCTCGAGTCGCTCACGGGCGTCCACATCGACCACTTCGTCCAGATCGACTTCTCCGGGTTCAAGCGGATGGTGGACGCGCTGGGCGGCGTGGAGATCTGCGTCGAGAAGCCCGTCAACGATCCGCGCGCGGAGCTGTACCTGGACGCGGGGAAGCAGACCGTCAAGGGCGATAAGGCGCTCGGGTACGTCCGCGCCCGGTACTCGCTGGGCAACGGCTCGGACCTCGGGCGGATCGAGCGCCAGCAGAAGTTCATGGCGGCCGTCGTGGACAAGGCGCTCAGCTCCGACGTCTTGACGGACCCGGCCAAGACCTACGACTTCCTCAAGGCGGCCACCGACTCCATCACCACCGACGACGAGTTCGGCCTGTCGGACATGCGCAAGCTCGCGGAGGGCCTGCGCGGCATGAGCGCCGGGCAGGTCCGGTTCGTCACGGTCCCGGTCAAGGGCTACAAGCCCGACCCGAACCGGGTGCAGTGGAACGACGAACTGGCCGACCCGATGTTCGAGGCGATCCGGCACGACGACAAGCTCCCCGCAGCGCCCGCCGCGCCGGCGGACGCGAAGCCCGCGCCGAAGCCCAAGGACGTCGAGGTCACCGTCGTGTCCGCGGGCGCGAGGGACAAGGCCGTCGACAACATCGTGAAGCAACTGGAGCGGCGCGGGTTCAAGGTGGCCGACGACATCCAGGACGCGCCGGACGCGCCGGACAGCCGCATCGTGTTCGCGCCGACGGCCGAGGCGCAGGCGTCCGTCCTCGCGCGGGACGCCCCCGACGCGCTGCTCACCCCGGACGGCGGCGCGCCGAAGGACGGCGTGCGGCTCGTGATCGGGAAGAAGGGGCTGAAGCTGGCGCCGCCCCCCATCCAGAACATCGGGGAGAAGGCGGAGTCCGGGAAGAAGCTCTGCGAGTAGGCGCTAAGCGAGGACCGCGGCGCCGAGCGCGCCGGCCAGCATGTACGGGCCGTAGGCGAACTCGCGCCGCAGGCTGCGGCGGATGACCATGACGGCGACGTTCAGCACGCCGCTGAGCAGGTACGTCAGCAGGACCGCCGCGAGCCAGGTCTCCAGCCCGAACCAGCCGAGGCACAGGCCGAGGACGCCCGCGAGCTTGACGTCGCCGAGGCCCAGCCAGGACGGCTTCACGAACGCCGGCACCGCGTACAGCAGGAACAGACCCGCCATCCCCGCGAGCGCCTGCGCGAAGTGGCGCGTCCCGTCCGCGGTGAACGGCGCCGCGGCGGCGAGGAGCGTCGGCACGATCGCGTACGACGGGAGCGTGAAGCCGTCCGGCAGCCGCTTGACGTGCACGTCGACGAACGCCAGCAGCGTCCCGACCAGCGCGACGTAGAGGAGTGCGGGCAGGACGGGTTCGAACCCGACGGCGAACCCCAGCACGCCGAACACGAGGGCCGTGACCGCGCCGACGGCCGTCCGGTCCCCGTCGGGGACGTCGCCGACGTACGGTTCCGCCAGCGGCGCGAGGAGCCGGCCGGCGACGAACCCCAGCGGCACCAACGCCAACGCGATCATCGACCCTCGCCCCGATCCGCCGAGTGAAGCCTTCCGGAACGATAGCCAACCGGGTCGGACGGGCGAGCCGAGTTCGCGCACGGCGCCGTCGGCGCGGGCGCCGTCCGACGTTCCGAAACGACGGCCGAACGGCACCGGCCTCACCACTCGGTGACAGTACTGACCCGTTGACGCACGAACGTGTCGTCTCGGCGGGCACCCAGTCCGCGTGGCCCCCGCACTGACCGGGCGCGGACGGCCCGCGGCTTCATCGAACGGTGCGGGTCGGTCACGGCGCTGGGAGGCGTGCAGGCTTTAGAGTCTCCCCTGTAGGCGGCTCAACACTGGAGACGACGGCGATGACGCACCCCTCGGACCCCGGCCAGCCAGCGCGCCCGCCCGCGGGCGGGCAGCCCCCGGGCGGCCCGTACGGTCCGCCGCCCCCGCCGCATCCCCAGCAGCAGCCGCCCCAGCAGCAGCCACCGCATCGCGGCACCGGCCCGATCCCGGTCCCCAACCCGCGCCCTCCGGCCGCTCCGCCGCCCGGCCAGGGCCAGCCCAACCCGAACCAGACGGGCCCGGGCCCGTACACGACCGGCCCGCACCCGCAGGTGCCGCCACCGGGCTGGACACCGCCACAGCGGCGCAAGGGGCTGATGGGCGCGCTGTTCGACACCAACTTCGACCACATGGTCACCGCCGAGATGATCAAAATCATCTACCGGCTCGCGGTCGTGCTGATCACGCTTTTCGCTCTGATCATCGCCTGGACAGGCGTCGGTTTCCTCGAGTGGAACCAGATGCTCGGCGTCCTCACGCTGCTCGCGACCCCGATCATCTGGTTGTTCCAGCTGGTGACGACCCGCATGGCTCTCGAGTTCCTCATCAACCAGTTCAAGATCAGCGAATACCTGCGGGTCATCAAGGACAAGAGCTAGCCGGGGCTGTCAGTGGGCGAGGGCGACGGGACGGACGAGGCGGCCGGGACGCGGCGGGACGCGGGGGCGACGCGGCGCGACGAGGCCCGGGTGCCGGGGCCGCGGGGTGCGGCGGAGACGCGCCGGGACGGGCCCGCGGGGCCCGCCGGGCCCGCGGGACCGCCGGGATCGGCGGGCGGGTCGCTGATGCGGCTCCCGGCGGAGCTCGCCGCGCGGTACGAGGCCGTCGCGGAGCTGCCGGTGCAGGGCGCGGAGTCGGACCTGCTGCTGGTGCGGGACGCGCGGGGCGCCGAGCACGTCGTGAAGATCTTCCGGCGGGGCTACCGGGCGGACCGCGACGTGTGGGCGAAGCTCCCGGAGCTGGGGTCGCCGCACGTGCTGCGGATCCTCGAGACGGGGCACGCGGACGGGCGCGACTTCGAGGTGACCGCGTACGCGCCGGGCGGCAACCTGCGGGCCCTGATGGACGGCCCGCTGCCGCCGGACGCGGTCGCGGACGTCGTCGCGCAGCTCGCGGACGGTCTCACGGCGCTGCACCGGGCGGGGATCGTGCACCGCGACCTCAAGCCCGAGAACGTGCTCGTCCTGGGCACGGGTCCGCTGCGGCTGGCGATCGCCGACTTCGGCCTGAGCAAGGTGCTGGAGCAGAGCGTGGTGTTCGCCTCGTCGTCGCGGACGCTGGCGTACGCGGCGCCGGAGTCGCTGTCGGGGCAGGTGTCGCCCGCGCGCGACTGGTGGTCGCTCGGCATGATCGTGCGGGAGCTGGCGACGGGGCGGGCGCCGTTCCGCGGGCTGAGCGAGACGGTGGTCGTCGACCATCTCGCGACGCGGCCGGTCGGCGCGGACGACGTCGCGGACCCGCGGCTGCGGCTGCTGTGCCGGGGGCTGCTGGCCCGCGATCCGCGCCGGCGCTGGACGGGCGAGCAGGTCGCGGCGTGGCTGGAGGGCGGGTCTCCCCCGGTCGCCGAGGAGGCGGCGGGGCCGGAAGCGGGCACCGGGCTGCCGTTCAAGGGACGCCGGTACGCGCGGCGGGACGAGCTGGCGCGGGCGCTGGTCGCGGAGTGGGCGGACGCCGCGCAGTACTTCTTCGGGCGCGGTGAGAACGGCGAGGCGTGGCGGAGCCTGCGCGCCTGGCTCGCCGGCCTTCCCGACGACGGCACCATCGAGCTGGTCGACGGCCCGCTGACGGCGGACACCGGCCCGGACGTGAAGCTGCTGCACCTGGTGCGGTGGCTCGACCCGGGCCTTCCGCCGCACTACCTCGGCCGCCGGGTGACGGCCGACGACCTGCGGATGCTGCCCGCGTACGTCGAGAACGCGGGGCCCGAGCACCGGGTGGCGTGCCGGCTCGTGCGGGAGCTGTGGCGGCACGGCCTGCTGCGGGAGCTGGCGGGGTTCGCGGGCGGGGCCGATCTGGCCGCGGTGGACGAGCAGTGGCGGGCGCACGCGGCGGCGTGGAACGAGCTGGCGCGGTGGATCCGGGCGCAGGACGCGCCGCCCCCGACGCTGGCGGCGCGCCTGCCCGACGCGGGGGCGGACGACCCGCCGCTCGTGCTCGCGACGCTGCTGGCCCTGGCGGCGCATCCGGCGGACGTCCGCCGGAACCTCGCGGAGAGCCTGGAGCGGGCCCGCGCCCGGACGGCGGCCGAGCCGGTGCCGTGGTTCGCGTGGCTGGCCGACGGGGCGGGCGACGACCCGCTGCGGACGCTGGCGGTGCTGCTGGCGGCGCCGGAGGCGGTCGTCGAGATCGAGGCGGCGAAGCGGGCGCGGCGCGCGGAGGCGGAGCGGTCGGAGGCGCTGCGGACGCAGCGGGACGAGCGGGAGCGGATGCGGCTCGCGGGGCGCGGCTCCGCCGTCCGGCGGGCGGTCCTCTGGACGCTGCCGCTGCTGGCCGTCTGGCTGTTCGGCTCGTGGGTCGTGGGCGCGCTGTTCGGCGGTGGCTCGGACGACGGTACGAGTTCGGTGGGCGGGTTCCAGCGTTCGTCGGGTGTCCCGTTCGGTTTCCTGGCGGTGCTGTCGGTCGTGGTGTGGGGCGTGCAGTGCGGCGCCGAGGTCGCGCTCGCGCGCGCGCAGGGCGCGGACTACCTCCCGCACGGGCCGTGGGCGATGTTCTCCAAGGCGCTGGGCGCGGGCGGGCGCGGGCTGTCGAAGGCGTCGCAGACGGTGTCGGGTGCGGCGCGGCGGACGGGGCGGCGGGGCTGCGGGCTCGTGCTGCTGGCCGGGACCGTCCCGCTGCTGCTGGTCTTCCTGCTGCTGGCGGCCGTGACGCCGGTCGCGGGGCTGCTGTGGACGCTCGTGCTGATCGCCGCGCCGGTCGCGCACGGCGTCGCGGCGGGCGTCCGGCTGCACCGCTGGCGGCAGGCGCGGGGCACGGTGACGGGAGGGGCATGAGCAGCGGAGTCGAGGCCGACATCGCGCTGGACGCGGCGGTCGTGCTGAGCCTGGGGCTGAACCGGGTGCTGGGCCGCGGCGCGGGCCTGGCCGGGCGCGGCGCGGAGGCGCTGGCCGCGCTGGCGGAGGGACGCGCGGAGGCGCGGGCGGCGGCGCTCGCCGAGGTGGAGACGCAGGAGCGGGCGCTGCGCGAGGTGGTCGAGCGCAACGCGCGCATCGCCGCGCTCGCGGAGACCCGCGACCGGCTCGGCGCGGCGCTCGACCTGCCGGCGCCCCTGGCGCCGGACGAGCGTCCCGCGGCGGAGCTGACGGCGTGGTGCGCGGCGGCCGACCGGGCCCTGGACGACGCCGAGCGGGCGCTGTCGGACCGGCTGGCCGCCGAAGTTACCGCGCAGATCTTCGCCGCGCCGCCCGAGACCCCCGCCGGGGACGCCGAGCCGCGGGAGTCCGTCCCGGAGGACGGCGCCGCGGACGTGCGGCGCACGCTCGCCCGGGTGATGGCGCGGCTGCTGCCCGATGCCGGGCCGGCCGAGCGGGACGCGGTCGCGGACGCGGCGCGGCTGCTGGCGGACACCGCGACCGCCGCGGAGGCCGAGGCCGTCCTGCAGGAGGTGCGGCTGCGGATCCAGGACGCCAACCGCCGCACGCGGGAGCTGCGGGAGGCGGCGCGGCGGCGGGCGGCGGAGGCGGACGCCGCCGCGCAGGCGGAGGCCGAGCGCCGGTACGTGCTCGACTCGATCACCGCGGCGTTCGAGGACCTCGGGTACGAGGTGGAGGGCGGGTTCGAGACGCTCACGGCGTCCGACGGCACGATGGTCCTGACCAAGGGCGCCTGGCCGGACCACAGCGTCCGGATGCGGGTGGACGACGCGCAGGTGCGGGCGTCGATGATGCGGGAGCGGCCCGCGGAGAGCGAGGACGACCGGCGGGTCGACGCGGAGCGGGAGGCCGAGTGGTGCGCGGCGTTCGAGGCGGCGCGGGCCCGGCTGGCGGAGGCCGGGATCCGGTCCGACGTGGGTTGGCGGCTCGACCCGGGGGTCCGCGAACTGCCGGTGACGGCCGAGTCACGGCACACTAGGGGGCGTGCCGAGCGGCGGGAACGCCGCCGCTCGCACGGCCAGTGACGGCGCGCGGCGCCGAGTGACCGGTACGGAAGCGGAGTGGAGCGGGCCTGATGAGCATTGATTCGCCGACGCTGGGCGGACGGTTGCAGGGCTGGCCGCCGTTCATCCGCGAGCTGGACGCGACGCTGTCGGTGCATTCGCAGTACGTCCTGTCGGGCAACCTCTACGACAGCTTCCTCGCGCCGCCCGTGCAGGCGGGCGGCCCGGCGCGGCTGCTGCCGCTGCGCGACCTGCTGTGGGAGACGCTGCGGGCGAGCGGCGCGTCGTTCATGGTCGTGTACGACCCGGTGGACGGGCTGCAGGTCTGCCCGGACGACGGCGACGAGCTGTCGGACGAGGCGAAGCGGGCCGCCGAGCGGCTGATGGGGCGGCTGAAGGCCGACGACAAGCCCTCCCTGGAGGCGCTGACCCGGCACATGGCGGCGGTCGTGCGGCCGCAGGAGAACGTCCGCGCCGCGTTCGTGATCGACTCGGCGTCGCGGATCGCGCGGACGCCGACCGACCTGGAGCCCGCCGAGCGCGACTTCTTCCGGTTCAGCGCGAAGCTGTCGCGGACGGCCCGTCCGGTGCGGGTGGTCGGGGCGCGGCCGAAGCCGCTGTACAACCCGGTGGTGTGGCTGGTGGAGCGGCCGGGCGACCTGCCGCCGTGGATGACCACCGACAACGAGACGATCCGGGAGATCACGATCCCGCGCCCGCACCTGGGCGACCGGCAGGAGACGGCGCGGCTGCTGGCGCGCGCGTTCGGGGTGAGCGACGTCGGCGCGGACCAGGCCGCCGCGGACGCGTGCGACGCGTTCGCCGAGCAGGCCGACGGGCTCACCCTCCAGTCGATGATCGAGGTGACGCGGCTGGCGAAGGAGCGCAACGTCGACCTGGCGGACCTGCCGGACGCCGTCCGCACCTACAAGCTCGGGGTGCTCGACAACCCGTGGAGCCGCGGGCACCTGCGGCGCCGGGTGCTGGAGGGCGAGAAGCGGGTCCCCGAGCGGGTGATCGGGCAGCCGCAGGCGGTGACGAAGACGCTCGACATCCTCAAGCGGGCGGTGCTGGGGCTGTCGGGGGCGCAGGCGACCCGCTCGGGGAGCCGTCCGCGGGGCGTGCTGTTCTTCGCGGGCCCGACCGGCACCGGCAAGACGGAGCTGGCGAAGGCGGTCACCGAGCTGATCTTCGGGGACGAGTCGGCCTACCTGCGGTTCGACATGAGCGAGTTCTCCGGCGAGGGGTCGGGCGACCGGCTGATCGGGGCGCCGCCGGGCTACGTGGGGCACGAGGCGGGCGGCGAGCTGACGAACGCGGTCCGCGAGGACCCGTTCCGGGTGATGCTGTTCGACGAGATCGAGAAGGCGCACCCGCGGATCCTCGACAAGTTCCTGCAGATCCTCGAGGACGGGCGGCTCACCGACGGCCGCGGCAACACCGTCCACTTCTCCGAGTCGATCCTGATCTTCACCTCGAACCTCGGGATGTACGTGCCGGGCCGCGACCTGACGACGCCCGGCGGCGCGGCGTACGCGACGGCCAACCGTGTGCAGAACATCACTCCGGGGATGTCGTACGACGAGGTCGCGCAGCGCATCAAGGCGGCGGTCGCCGAGCACTTCACCGAGGTGCTGAACCGGCCGGAGCTGCTGAACCGGTTCGGCGACAACATCGTCGTGTTCGACTTCATCTCCGCCGACGCCGCGCACCAGATCTTCGACCTGCAGTTCGCGAACATCTGCAAGCGCGTGTCGGAGGAGCACCGGCTCGACCTGACGATGGAGGACGACGCGCTGGAGACGCTGCGGGGCTGGTGCACGGCCGAGCTCGACAGCGGCGGGCGCGGCATCGGGATGGCGCTGGAGTCCTACTTCGTCAACCCGCTGGCGCGCGCGCTGTTCGACCGCGAGCTCGTCCCCGACGAGCCCGTCACCGTGTCCGGGATACGCCGGGAGGGCAGTATCGTGCATCTGGACCTCCTGTGACGGGCGGCGGCGCCTCACCTTCGCTGCTGCTCGCCAAGGCGCACCATCCGGTGACCGCGCTCGGCCCCGGGACCCGCGCCGGCATCTGGACGCAGGGCTGCACGCTGCACTGCCCCGGATGCCTGTCCCGGGACACCTGGGACGCCGATCCGGGCAAGGCGGTGCCGGTCGAGTCGGTCCTCGGCTGGCTGGCCTCGCTGCCCGGGCCGGTGGACGGGCTGACGGTCTCCGGCGGTGAACCGTTCCAGCAGCCGGCCGCGCTGGCCGCACTGCTGCGCGGGGTCCGCGCATGGCGGGACGCCCCCACGCGTGAGACGATTAGGTTCGACATATTGGTCTACAGCGGATATGTCTACTCTCGGCTCGCGAGGTCCCGCGAGTTTCGGGAGATCCTGGACATGTGCGACGCCGTGATCACGGGCCCATATGTCGACCGGCTCAACCCGAGGGGGCGAAACCCCGAGGGCGGCTCCCTACTCTGGAGGGGGTCGGCCAACCAGCGCGTCGTGCCGCTGTCGCCGCTCGGGCGGGAACGGTACGGGGCACTGGCCGACGACGGGAAGATCGAGGAAGGCGCTGGGCCCAGAGTGCAGGTGTCCGTGGACGAAGGGCCGGAGGGAAGGCGGGTGTACTACATCGGGATCCCGCGAAGGGGCGACATGGAGCACCTCACGTCGAGGCTCGAACGCGCCGGAGTACGCTCGGGGGAAGTGTCATGGCGAGCTTGAACTGTCCAGTCTGCGGTGAGCAGTCCCAGCCCGGGGATCTGGTCTGCATGAGCTGCGGCGCGAATCTGGCGCGAGCCGGGGGCGGGTCGCAGTACGGCGCGCCCCAGCACGGCGCTCCGCCGCACGGCGCGCCCCCGCAGGGCGCCCCTCAGCACGGCGGGCCGCCGCACGGCGCCCCGCAGTACCCGGACCAGTACCAGCAGGCGCCCCAGCAGCAGGCGCCGCCGCAGCACCAGGCCCCCCAGGACCAGTGGGGCGCACCGCAGCAGCAGGCCCCGCAGCAGGACCAGTGGGGGCCGCCGCAGCAGCAGGCGCCGCAGAACGACCAGTGGGGCGCACCGCAGCAGCAAGCCCCCCAGAACGACCAGTGGGGCCCGCCGCAGCAGCAGGCCCCGCAGCAGGACCAGTGGGGGGCGCCCCAGCCGCAGGCGCCGCAGAACGACCAGTTCGGTCCGCCCGGCCCGCAGGGCGGCGGTCCCGGCGGGATGCAGGCGCCGCCGCAGCACCAGGCGCCGCCGAACGACCAGTGGGGGGCGCCCCAGCCGCAGGCCCCGCAGCAGGACCAGTGGGGCGCACCGCAGCCGCAGCAGCCGGGCCCGCCCGGCCAGGACCAGTTCGGTCCCCCGCAGGACCAGTACGGGCCGCCCCAGGACCAGTTCGGCCCGCCGCAGGACCAGTGGGGCGCGCCGCAGCCGCAGGCGCCGCAGCAGGACCAGTTCGGTCCGCCGCCGCAGCCGGACCACCGGCCGCCGATGCCGCCGCCGCACGGCCGGGAGCAGACGCTCCTGCCGCCGGAGCAGCAGCACGGCGGCCCGCACGGGGGTCCGCCGCGCAGCGACAGCACGGCGATGATGTGCCCGTACTGCGAGGCGGTCCTGTCCAGCCCGGGCGCCGCGCAGTGCGACCAGTGCCTCCGTCCGCTGCCCGGCGGCGGGCAGCAGGGCACGCCCGTCCTGCGGGTGCAGTTCCCGACGGGCGAGCTGAAGGTGTCGGTGGGCCAGCACCTGGTGCTGGGCCGGGACGCCGGGCAGTCGCCGGTCGCGTCGACGTTCACGCAGTACGACAACGTGTCGCGGCGGCACTCGACCGTGTGGCTCGACCCGTCCGGGACGGCGTGGGTGCGCGACGAGGGCTCCACGAACGGGACGTTCGTCAACGGCGAGCGGCTCCCGCGCGGGGTCGAGGCGCCGCTGAAGAACGGCGACCAGCTCCGCCTGGCCGCCGACGTGACGGGCAACGTCCAGCTCAACTGACGCCGACGACCGCCGGCGTCCGCACGGACGACGGAAACGGCCCCCGGTTCCGCGAACCGGGGGCCGTTCCCTTTCCCTGCTCGGGTCAGCCGGAGCGCTTGCTGCGGGCGCGGGCGCGCTCGCGCTCCTTGGCGTCCAGGACGACTTTGCGGATGCGGACGGCGGTCGGCGTGACCTCGACGCACTCGTCCTCGCGGCAGAACTCCAGCGCCTCCTCCAGGGACAGGACGCGCGGCGGCGTGAGCCGCTCGAGCTCGTCGCCCGTCGAGGAGCGCATGTTCGTGAGCTTCTTCTCTTTGGTGATGTTCACGTCCATGTCGTCGGCGCGGGAGTTCTCCCCGACGATCATGCCCTCGTACACCTCGGTGGTCGGCCCGACGAAGAACGTGCCGCGCTCCTGCAGGTTCGTGATCGCGAACGCGGTCGCGGCGCCCGCGCGGTCGGCGACCAGCGAGCCGGACGGGCGCGTCCGCAGCTCCCCGAACCACGGCTCGTAGCCCTCGAAGACGTGGTGCGCCATGCCGGTGCCGCGCGTCTCGGTCATGAACTCGGTGCGGAACCCGATCAGGCCGCGCGCGGGGACCAGGAACTCCATCCGCACCCAGCCGGTGCCGTGGTTGGTCATGTGCTCCATGCGACCCTTGCGGACGGCGAGGAGCTGCGTGACGGCGCCGAGGTGCTCCTCGGGGATGTCGACGGTGAGCCGCTCGACCGGCTCGTGCTTCTTCCCGTCGATCTGCTTGGCGACGACCTGCGGCTTGCCGACGGTCAGCTCGTAGCCCTCGCGGCGCATGTTCTCCACGAGGATGGCGAGGGCCAGCTCGCCGCGGCCCTGCACCTCCCAGGCGTCCGGGCGGTCGGTCGGCACCACCCTGATCGACACGTTGCCGACCAGCTCGCGCTCCAGCCGGTCCTTCACGAGGCGGGCGGTGACCTTCGTGCCCTTCTCGCGGCCCGCCATCGGGCCGGTGTTGGTGCCGATCGTCATCGAGATCGCCGGCTCGTCCACCGTGATGAGCGGCAGCGGGCGCGGGTCGTCGGGGTCGGCGATGGTGTCGCCGATCATGATCTCCGGGATGCCGGCGAGCGCGATGATGTCGCCCGGCCCGGCCTCGTCGGCGGGCTTGCGGGTCAGCGCCTCGGTCATCAGCAGCTCGGTGATCTTGACGCGCTCGACGCTGCCGTCGCGGCGGCACCACGCGACCTGCTGGCCCTTCTTGATCGTCCCGGCGTGGACCCGGCACAGCGCGATGCGGCCGAGGTAGCTGGACGCGTCCAGGTTCGTCACGTGCGCCTGCAGCGGCGCGTCCGGGTCGTAGGACGGCGCCGGGATCGTCTCGGTGATGACCGAGAACAGCGGCTCCAGGTCCTCGCTGTCGGGCAGCTCGCCGTCGCCGGGCTTGGTCAGCGAGGCGCGGCCGGCCCGCCCCGACGCGTAGACGATCGGGAAGTCGATCTGCTCCTCGTCGGCGTCGAGGTCCATGAACAGCTCGTACGTCTCGTCGACGACCTCGTCGATGCGCGCGTCCGGCCGGTCGGTCTTGTTGACGACCAGGATCACCGGGAGCCGGGCCGCCAGCGCTTTGCGGAGCACGAACCGGGTCTGCGGGAGCGGGCCCTCGCTGGCGTCCACCAGCAGGACGACGCCGTCCACCATGGACAGGCCGCGCTCGACCTCGCCGCCGAAGTCGGCGTGGCCGGGGGTGTCGATGATGTTGATGGTCATCCCGCCGTGCCGGACGGCGGTGTTCTTCGCGAGAATGGTGATGCCCTTCTCGCGTTCGAGGTCGTTGGAGTCCATGACGCGGTCGTCGACGTCCTGGTTCTCGCGGAAGGCACCGGACTGCCAGAGCATGGCGTCGACCAGCGTCGTCTTGCCGTGGTCGACGTGGGCGACGATCGCGACGTTCCGGAGGTCGTCGCGCGTGGAGATGGGCATGCGGTCTCGCCTTGCGTGAGAGTTCGGGAGTCGCCGCAGACGCGCGGCCGTTCCATTCTACTTGCCGCTGTCCGCTTCCTGCCGTCCTCGCCGCGGTCTCCGCGCCCCGCGCACCGCCCCCGGCCGCGTGATCCGCACCACGCTCGACTTAAACCTCGATTGGCCATCTTTGCCTGATGTTTGTAATCTCCCGATGATCCGGCCGTCGAGAACCGGCCGTCGACGAGAGGAGACCCCGGCCTTGACACCGGACCATCTCCGGCGCAGGCGCGCCCCCCGTACCGGGGCGGCGTCCGCCGCCGCGGCGACGATGTTGCTGATCACCCTCGGTTCGACCGCGCCCGCGGCGCACGCGGACCCGTCCCCGCCGCCGTCCGGCTCCCCGAGCCCCCTCCCGACGACGGTGGACGGGCTGAAGAAGGAGCTCGACAAGCTGCAGGAAGAGGCGGAGATCCTCACCGAGCAGTACAACAAGACCCGCGTCGAGCTGAAAGCGGCGAAGAAGGCCGAGCAGGACGCCGCGCGGAAGGCCGCGGCGCTGCGGGCGCGGGCCGAACCGGCCCGGCAGCGGCTCGGCGAGATCGCCGCCGCGAACTACAAGGGCGGCCGCCCGGACGTCCTGTTCATGATCGACGGGACGGCGGAGGGGCTCGCTGCGTCCGCCTACCTGGCGCAGCGCCAGGTGGACACCGTCGCGGCCCTGGAGAAGCAGGTCGCGCAGGCCGAGGCGGCCGAGAAGGCCGCGCACGCCAAGACCGCCGAGGTCGAGAAGGCCGCCAAGGCGTCCGAGGAGGCCCGCGGACGCGCCAAGGCCAAGGTCGACGAGGTCCTCAAGCGGCTCGAGAAGCTCACCACCACCAACGCCTACAGCCCCCGCACCGGCCTCAAGGCCGCCGTGAAGGGCACCGGCCTGCCCGCCGAGATGGCCCGCAAGGCCGTCGGCAAGCTCGGCGCCCCGTACGTGTGGGCCGCCGCCGGGCCGAGCAGCTTCGACTGCTCCGGGCTGGTCGTCTGGGCGTACGCGCAGGTCGGCAAGTCCGGCCTGCCGCACTACACCGGGGCGCTGTACGGGCTCGGCACCAAGGTGTCGCGGAACGAGCTGCGCTCCGGCGACCTCGTGTACTTCGGCGGCAACCTGCACCACATGGGGATCTACCTCAGCGACGGCAAGTACCTGCACGCGCCGCAGACCGGAGATGTGGTGAAGATCTCCCGCCTGTCGGAGCGCTCCGACTACGCGGGCGCCAACCGGATCGGCTGACGCCGCCCGTCAGCCGAGGCCCTCCCGGGCGAACACGTCGATGACCGGCCGGTCGCCCGGGAGCCACTCCACGTCGTACAGCTCGCCCGGCGCGAGCCAGCGCAGCGCGAGGTGCTCCAGCGCCCGCGGCTCCCCCTCGGTGATCCGCGCCGTCCACACCCGCAGCACGGCGCGGTCGCTCAGCCGCCAGTCGCCGCCGATCCGCCGGTCCGGCCGGATCCCGACCGCCAGCTCCTCGCGGCACTCCCGGACGAGCGCGTCGGTGTCGGACTCGCCGGGGTCGACCTTGCCGCCGGGCAGCTCCCAGCCACCCGCCATGTGGGCCGGCTCGGCCCGCTGGGCGGCCAGCAGCCGCCCGTCCGCGATGATCGCCGCACCCACCACGATCAGGTCGATGGGAACCAGCCCCTTCCTCGTCTCACTCTGAGACGGCCGCCTCGGCCCGGCCGGTTCCGCCCGCCGCACCGTCCGCCGCGCCCGCCGTCCCGTCGGGCGCGCCCGCGTGCCCGCGGACGTCCGCGACGAGCCGCACCGCGTCCCGGACGATCTCCTCCAGGTGGTCGCCGTGGGCGCCGCGCCAGTACACCTGCCCGCACCGCTCGCACCGTCCGTAGACGTCGTAGCTGCGGCGCGTGCCCGCCTCCAGCTCCCGCTCGATCTCGGTCTTGTCGACCGCGACGAGCCCGCCGTTGCAGGCGGTGCAGCGCGTCCACGGCCGCAGCGCGGGCGCGAACCGCTCGAGCATGTCGCGGAGCTGGTCGTCCGGCCGGGAACCGCGGACGTACGCGCCGAACCACAGCGCGCGGCGGCGCAGCAGCCCCCGGTCCTGGGTCAGCAGGACGCGCCCCTCCTCGTTGGCCTGCACGACGAGGGCGGGGTCGTCCATGTCGTTGTGGTAGGCGGTGTCGAGGCCGAGCAGCCGCATCCGGCGCGCCAGCGTGCCGAGGTGCACGTCCAGCAGGAACCGCGGCGCGACTTGGGCGGGCTCCAGCGGCACCGGCTGCGGGCGCGGCACGGCGCCGACCAGCACCTCGTCGCCGTCCCGCGGGCGGAACGCGGCGTCGACCGGCTCGCCGCCGACGGTCATGGGCCCGACCTCGGGCAGCGGCACGCCGAGCGACTCCACCAGGTGCCCCAGCGTCGACGTCCCGTCGTACGGGACGCGCCGGACCGGCTCGCGCCGGGCGGCGGGCAGGAACATCAGCAGTTCGTCGGCGACTCGGATCGTTATCTCGGCGTCCACGCGGTCAGCATGCCACGCGGCACCCCCGTTTCCTTCCGGAATATCCGGCGCCGCGTCCTACTCCTGCGCGGCCGCCTGGAGCTGCCGCTGCAGTTCCGGCTTCGCCAACGGGCGCGTCGAGCCGATCCAGTCCGACCGCTCGTACGACTGGACGGCGATCGCGGGCACGCACGTCGAGCACCGCGCGACGATCATCTTGCCCTTCGAGATCACCATCCCGACGTGCCCCGGATTGTCCGCGGACGTCCCCGGCCCCGAGTTGAAGAACACGAGGTCGCCCGGCTGCTCGTCGCCCTTCCCGACCTTCTTGCCGAACGGCCACTGCTGGAACGTCGTCCGCGGGATCGACAGCCCCACCTGCCGGTACGCCGCCTGGATCAGGCTGGAGCAGTCCCAGGCGTCCGGCCCGTTCGCGCCGAACACGTACGGCTTGCCGCGCTGCGCCATCGCGAACTCGATGATCTCCTTGACGACGCCGTCGAGCCCGGCGGGCAGCTCGTTGTCCTCGCAGTTCACGCCGTTGCTCTGCACGACCTCGAAGTTCCCGCCGGCGTACTTCCCGGCCCAGTCGAGGACGAGGTCCACGTAGTCCCACGAGTGGTTGTAGGCGAAGATCGCGTCCCGCATCCGGTCCGGCGCGCCGCTGGCCTTCAGGTACGCGGCGGCCGACGGGATCGCGTCCACCGGGTCGTACCGGTCCTTCTTCCCGTCGTCGTTGCCGTCGACCCCGTACGACTTGAACGTCGCGGCGAGGAACTGCATCGGGCCGCCCGCGCCCGCGTAGTTCTCCCCGCTGCTGACGCCCGGCAGCGTCGACCGCCCGTGGTCGGTCTCGACCTTCCCGACGCCCGCCAGGACGTTCCACGGGATCCCGTAGTCCTTGCCCGCCCGCCGGTACAGCTCGAGGAACGCGCCGGGGATCGCCTCCGCGTCGCGCGCGGCGGCGGGCTGCGCCCCCGCGCCCGACGTGTCCGTGCACCGGGACCCCGCCCCGCCGCCGAACATGAACTGGCTCGCCCCGAACAGCACCGGGACGAAGATCAGCGCGACGAACAGCAGGCCCGCCGTGCCGAGCGCGCCCGCGAACAGCAGCCGCCGGGCCGTCATCCCGTGTCACCCTCCTGACCGGCGTCCGCCGGTTCGAACGCGTACACCCGCAGCGATCCGCCGTCCCGCACCACCGTCACCGCCCACCGCTTGTTCTCGCCGGTCTCCTTGCCCCCCGCGGTGACCGTCTGCGTGCCGGTCACCAGAAAGATGATCGAGTTGTCGCCGATGTCGCGGACCCGGTCGAGCGACGCCGTCCCGGTCGCGACCGTCCGGTCCTGCCGCCGCTGCGCGACGAGCCCCGCCGAGGCGTGCGCCCGCGCCAGCTCGCCGCGCAGCTGCTCGGTGACCAGCGGCGACAGCCGCTCGTCGTACTTCCGCGGTTCCTCGTCGTACCGGTACGTCGCGTACGCGGCCACGAACTTCTGCGCCACCTCGGCTGCCGTCGCGAACTCCGCCCGGGAGAACGGCAGCAGCCGGTAGAGGTCGAAGTCGTCCGGGTTCACCGCCGTCCGGATGCCCGGCGGCGGCGACGCGGGCTCGGACGGCGCGGGCGCCGCGGCCGTCGGCGCGCCGTCCGGCTCGCCGGTCGCCCGCTCGGGCCCGGCGACCGTCAGGTACACGCCGACCGCGGCGAGCACCGCCACCAGCCCCGCGAAGACGATCTTGCGTTGCCGATCGTCGAGGTTCATCACTCGTCCCGGCCCGGCTCACCGGACGAGCCCCCGGCCGGACGCAGCCAGAACGGCAGCGGCGGCTCGTCGCCGGGCGAGCGCCGGCCCCAGAGCGGCGGCGGCGCCTGCCGACCGCCCCCGCCACCGGACCCACCGGACCCGCCGGGCGCCGGGGCGGCGCCACCGCCGCCCGCGCCGGCGCGCGGCCTGGGCACATTTGACGCCGGGTCGCCGCCGGACCGCCCCGGCCCGGAGCGTCCCGAACCGCCGCCGGACCCGCCGGAGGCGCGGGAGGGCGCGGAACCGCCGCCTGTGCCCCCGCCGCCGCGCTGCGGGGCGCCGCCCGACCGTCCGCCGCCGGCGAACCAGCCGCCGCCACCGCCGGACCCGCCGCCGTTGCCACCGCCGCCGCCGTTGCCGGAGCCGGTGCCGCCGCCCGTCCACGAGGTCGGGCGCGGAGTGCCCCGCCCGGCGCCGCCGCCGTCCGAACCGCCGCCGTCCGAGCGTCCGCGCGTCCCGGACACGCCGCCGCCGCGCGCCGCGATCAGGCCGCCCGCACCGCCTCCCGAGCCGCCGCCCGCGTCGGACCCGCCCGCCGCGGGCGCGTCGCGTCCCGCGCGGGACGGCAGGTTCAGCGGGGGCGCGCCGCGCCGCGACCGTCCCTGCGCCGTCCCGGCGCCGCGCGGCTTCGCCGCCAGCACCGGCGCCTCCTCCGGCGACGCGCCCTCGCCCGCGCCGGGGCCCGTGCCGCCCGCGCGGCGATCGGTCAGCGTGCCGGTGGCGGCCTGACCGTCGGCGCCCTGCGCCACGGCCGCACCGTTCTCCGCGGCGGCGTCCTTGCCGCGGCGGCCGCCCAGCCGGTACCCGGCGGCGCCCGGCACCACCGCTCCCGCGACCGCCGTCGTGCTCTTGCGCGCCTCCGCGACCGACTTGTCCAGCTGCGCCTCGCTCTTGTCGCGCGACCCCACCGCCGAGTAGCCGACCGCCGAGAACAGATGCTGGAACGGTTTGCGGTACACGAACGCGGCGCCCGTCACCAGCGCGATGAGCAGCACCTGCAGGCCCCACGGCAGCGTCTCGCCGAGGATCAGCCCGTACGCCCACAGCAGCAGCGACAGCACCCCGATGAGGGCCGCCTGCTTCAGCAGCATCGACAGCAGCAACTCGAGCCAGCGGACCGCGATCACCCGCCCGATGCCCGGATGGATCCCGATCCCGAGGAAGATCGGCCCCGCCACCAGCAGCAGCAGGAACGCGATCTTCACCACGATCAGCGCGATCGCGATGACCAGGATCAGCAGCCCCGCGACCAGCGCCGCGAACAGCGCCCCGAACGCCACCGCCAGCCGGTTCTGCCAGTTCTTGCCCTGGAACAGCGAATAGGTCTCGGGATGCTCTTCCTTGATGTTGGAGGCGACGTCCTTGTAGGCGTCGGCCTTCGCCTCCATGTCGACGTCCTCGGAGCCGTGCGTCTCCGGCAGCCCCACCGCCTGCGACCACAGCAGCCTGTCGGCGTTGTCTTTGACGATCTTCGCGTCCGGGTCCGTCGTGCCGAACTCGCCCTGCAGCCACGGTTTGCAGACGAGCGCCACCCACAGCTTGTTCGCGTTGCGCGTCGTCGCGTCCAGGTCGGCCGACTCGGCCGGATCCGGTTGCCCCTCCGGGCGCGGGATGCACTCCCCGCCCCGCGTGTCGCTCTGCGGCAGCGCCGCGTTGAACGCCGCGCTCGTCGCCTCCGACACCTTCGTCCCGAGCGTGGTGAAGTCCGCGGGCCGCGCGATCAGCCAGATCAGCGCCACCATCGCGGCGACCATCCACACGACGCCCTCGGTCACCTTGCTGGCGCGCCGCCGGACCAGGCCCCACCACGCGAGCCACATCGCACCGAGGATGACCACCCACGACCAGTACCGGGCGTTGAACGTCTCGCCGACGCCGCTGATGACGTCGTCCACCGTGCCCTTCAGCCAGCTCAGCAGCGACTCGGACGCCGCCGACTGGTACACGCTGATCGTCGTCCGGTCGATCGCCCGGACCAGCGTGAACGTGGTGTTGGCGAGGGCGTTGCCCATCATCGCCATCGCGTCCGAGCAGCCCATGTCGACCGCGTACCAGGTCTGGCCCGCGGTGCCGTACCGGTCGTAGTACGTCAGGTCCTCGGCGGACGTCTTCTGGAGCTGCTCGCTGGGGTAGCCGGGCGGCTTGATGAGCCCGTCCGCGCCCGTCCCGTACTGCTCGGGCGCGGGGTTGTCGGCGGGTGAACAGGCATCGTTCGGGTTCGACCAGGGCGGCGCGGGAATCGCCGACGCGGTCGGCGTCATGGGGCTCAGCATCAGCAGCGCCATGATCGTGAGCAGCACCGCGGAGCGGCGGGTGCGCGGACGGCGGCGCGTGCGACGCCGCCGCCTGCCGTCCGGGACGGACGGGTCGAGCCCCGCCTCCGGTGAACGCTGCAGGCGGGACGTCCGGTGGCGGGGCGGGTTCATCGACCGACCTCCTCGGTCTCGGCCCCCGCGACGGTGAGTTCGGACGACCACGGTCTGGACCGGGTCGGGTTGGTGTCCAGCCAACGCTGCAGTTCCTCGGAGATCAGGTCGACGCCGATGCGTCCCGCACGGCCGTCGAGGTCACGGAAGATGCATTCGCCGTTGCCGAGGTTGCGGAGCACGGCCTTGTGCTCGTCGGACGCCTCCACCCCGAGAAGCGCCATGACGTTGCCGACCTCCACCCGCTCGGTGGAGCGGAAGGAGAACACCGAGGACAGGCAGTTCGTCACCTGCTCGTTCAGCAGGTCTCCCGCGTTCTGGGAGACCAGGATCAGGGCGGTGTTGCGGGACCGGCCCATCCGCGACACCTCGGGGATCAGCTTGGCCCCCTCGGGCGTCGCGGTGACGGCCCACGCCTCGTCCAGGAAGATCGCCTTCGGCAGCCGCCGGTCCAGGCCGTGCATGAGCCGCCGCGCGAACTGCGACACCAGGTACATCAGCGCGACCGACAGCCGTTGCTCGTAGGAGTAGTCCTCCCGCGCGATCGTGACGTCCGGCAGCGTGAGGCCGCCGAGGGTGAACACCGTCGTCCAGCCCTCGGTGTCGATGCGCTCGCCGCCGGACGGGTCGAAGCACAGCCGCGCCAGCCGCATCTCCGACATCGACCGCAGCACCGCCCCGAGGTTCTTCGACGCCGGGTCGTCCGACGCCTCCAGGTGGTCCACGACCCGGCCGAGGGACGGCCGCTCCCCGTTCGCGACCGCGCCGACCGCCTGGATCATCGCGGACTCGCGCTCCTCCGACATGCGCGGCAGCAGCAGCCGGAGCGTCTCGGTCGCCATCGTCTTCTTCGCCGCGAGGTCGTCGCCGAACGAGAACGGGTCGAGCAGGCCGGGCGCCGCCGACCCCAGCGGCAGGATCCGCGCCCGGCGGCCCCGCGCCTTCAGCAGCTCGACGAGCGTCTCCGCGTCGCCCTTCGGGTCGATCGCCGCGACCGTCACCCCGCGCAGCGCCATCTGGTAGATGAGCAGCAGCGCCAGCGTCGTCTTGCCGCCGCCGGGCTCGCCGGTGATCGCGACGGCGGTCGGACGGTTCCGGGCCGCCGCGACCAGCGGGTCGAAGTGGACGATCGACCGCGCCCGTCCCAGCGTCTCCCCGACGTACGGGCCGATCCAGCCCTCCTGCGCGTCGTCCGGACGGTCGCCGAGGTCGACGGTCGCGACGGGCATGCCGCCCGCGATCGTCCGCAGGGGCTGCCGCTGCGCGTACGCGTTCAGCCGGATCCGGTCGCCGGGCAGCGACTCCAGGAACAGGGAGAACTGGTCGCCGGTCGAGTTGACGACGTCGATGCCGATGTCGCGGTAGTGCTCCACCACCGCGTCGACCCGCTGCGCCAGCAGGTCCTCGGTGGGCGCCGACACGATCAGCCGGTGCCACCCGTACACGAACGGCAGCCGCTCCTTGGTGATGCCGTGCTCCAGCATCCGCGCCGCGTCGATCTGCTCCGCGAGCGCGATCGGCGCCTCCGCGCCCGCCTCCCGGATGTGCTGGTCCATGTCCCGGGCGTGGGCGAGCTTCCGCGAGACGTCCTTGGACGCCTTCGCCGGCGGGATCAGCTTCATCCGCGCGCTGATCTCGACGGGGAACGGCAGCGCGTCCGCGTAGTGGAGCCACGGCTCGCCGTCCGGGAACGGCATCAGGTCGGGGAACCGCGCGAACGACAGGTACGCGACGTACGACGCGGCCGTCGCGCCGCGCCCCGCGCCGTGGTTCGGCTGCTCCACCCGCAGGTAGGAGCGGCCGTTGTGGATCGCGCCCTCCACCAGCGACTCGATCTCGCCCTTGCCCCACGTGCGCCGCGGCACCGCCGACGGCGGCGGGTCGGCGAGCGACCCCGTCACCGCGTGCTGGAACAGCCACGCCACCTCGGTCGAGGTGGCGTGCCGGGCGTAGAGGGCCGAACCGCCCAGCGCCCGTCCGATCCGCTCGGCCTGCTCCGTCCAGCGCGCGATCTCCTTCTTGTCGACCGCGTCATCGTGCACGCCAAGAGCGTTCTCGCTGCGCTTGTAGAAGCCGAGGAGCTGCGACAGGACTCCCCCGGACAGGTTCGCGCCCATCCCCCGCGGCCCCAGCCGCACCCCGAGGTAGACCTCCTTGGTCCAGAAGTCCTTGGCCCACACGTGGGCGTAGGTCTCCTCCAGGTACTCGCGCCACCCGGGGCCGCCGTCGGACGTCCGGTCCAGTGCGAGCGCCCACTCCGCGGCCGGGTACGTCCGGTGCGCGATCCGCAGGTGGACTTCCGCGTCCTGCATCCGGATGCCGGCGAGCGCGATCGTGACGTTGGTGGCGAGCGCCTCGCGCTCCTCCCCGGTGGTGAACTCGTACGACACCGTCGGCAACCGGAAGTACGCCCAGGCCGCGTTGTCGGTGAGCAGCACCCGGTCGTCGAAGTAGCGCACGGCCAGCCGGCTGGACTTGCTCATGCCGCCCTCCCGACCTCGGTCCCACCGACTGATTCTCCCGATCCGCGCCGTTCCGCGAAGGGATGCCGGAGAGAGTGTTCTTGGTCCGGGCGGTCAGCAACGTCAGTCGCCCCCGCCAGGGATGCCCGGCTCATGGCGGTCTCCGCTCGGTGCCCGCGCGGGGCGCTCATCGGGTGGCCTCCTGCTCCTGGTGAAGCTCCTGGTAACGCTCGGGCACGACGCCGAACCCGCCGGCGACCACGCCGGCGAGGGCAAGATAGGCACGCCGCGTCGGGGCGCGCAACGACTTCAGCTCGTTGCGCGGCGCGCGATCCATGCTGAGGTGATCGTCCCACGGAATCCGCACGAGGGCCCGGCACCGGCCGCGCGCCATGGCCTCCGCCTGCTCGACGTCGTCCATGCTGCGGCGACTCACCCCATTGATCACCGTGACGGCCCGCGACCGCAGCTCCTCGTACCCGTGGCCGTCCAGCCACTCGTACGTCATCGCCACCGCCCGAGGCGCGTCCGCGCTGGCCGGCGCCACCAGCACGAGCTGGTCGGCGTACGGCAGCACCCGCGCCACCACCGCCGCCGCCGCGTCCAGCAGGGTCACGGAGTAGAACCGGTCGATCGTCTTGATCGCCAGCGCGTAGTCGCGGTCGTCGAGGGCCTGCAGCGGGTTCTTGCCCGCCGCGATCACGTCGAGGCCCGACTTGGCCTGCGACGTGTACCGCCGCATCGCCGTCAGGCTGCCGACCTGGTCCGCGCGCGTGATGAGCCCGGTCAGCGTCTCGTTCGTCTCGCTGCGGGTCCGCCGCGCCAGCGCGCCCGGCCCCGGGTTCACGTCGATCGCCACGACGGGTTCGGCGTTGTACTGCGCGAACGTGTGCCCGAGCATCAGCGCCGTGACCGTCTGCCCGGCGCCCCCGGTGCAGCCGAGCACCACCACGTGCCGCGTCCCGCGGAACGGCTGCTGGAGCCGCAGCTGGTACTCGGCGTCCACGTCGCCGTGCCCGCCGCCGACGGCCTGGAACAGCCGCCGCAGCCCGCCGGCGCTCACCTCGTGCTCCGGCCCCGGCGGCGTGATCGCCGGACCCGACGGCGGGGGCGGCGGGGGCGGCGGCAGCGGCCGCGGCCGCACCGGCGACTGCGGCCCGGACCGGACGTCCCGCGGCGGCGGCTCCTCGTCCTGCGGCACCCCCGGCTCCGGCGCCGGCGGCCACATCTGCGCGTCCGTCGCCGCCGGCCGCGCCGGCTTCGACAGCCCCTTCGACCACGGCCGCGGCGCCTCGAGCCGCGGTGCCTCCGGCTCTTCCTGCTGCGCGGGCGGCCGGCCCTGCTGGGACGCCGCGGGGACCTGGTGCCCCGGCACGGGCGCCCGTCCGGCCCCGTCCGGCGCTTCTCCGGGTACCGGGGCCTGCCCGAACGTCCGCGGCGGGTCCCCGAATCCCGGGGGCCGCGCGGGCGCGGGCTCGCTCGCGGAAGCGGCCGGAACCCGCCGGTCGCCGTCCGCCGGTTCCGCCCCCTGCGGCACGGCCGGCTGCGGCCCCGTGGCCGCACGCTCGCCCTGCGGCGGAGCCGCCGGCCGAACGACCGGCCCGGGCGCAGCGTGTCCGGGCACGGCCCCGGCGGGGGAACGTCCAGCATCGGCCCCGTCAGCCCGCCCGACGGCCCGCTCGCTCTCCGTCGCCTCGGCACCCGGCTCACCCCGCTGCTGCTCCGCCGCAGGCACGGACTCGGACGGGCGCCCCTGCGACGGCACACCCTCCGCATGCGGCTCACCCGAGGCGGCCGACCGGCCCACCCCGGACGCCTGCTCTTCCGAGGCCGCAGGAGACTGCTTTCCCAGGTCGACGCGCTCGCCCCGCGGCGCACCCTCCGGACGGACGGGCGCCGAGGGCTGCTCGGCCCCTGCGGGGGAACGTCCAACATCGGCCACGTCAGCCTGCGCGGCGGCCTGCCCGACGGCCCGCTCGCTTTCCGCCGCGGCCGCAGGCACGGACTCGGACGGACGCTCCTGCGACGACAGCTCGCCTGACGGCGCACCGGACGACCAGGCCGGGCCGGTGGGCTGGTCCTGCGGCACCGCCGGAGGCTGCCCCGTGACCGCGCGCTCGTCCTGCGGCGGAATCGCCGGGCGGACGGGCGCGGACGGCTGCTCCGGCCCCGCCTGTCCCGGCGCGGCCCCTGCGGGACGAGCACGCCCGACATCGGGCGCCTCAGCCTGCGCACCCGCCTGCCCGGCGACCCGCTCGCTCTCCGGCCCCGCCTGTCCCGGCGCGGCCCCTGCGGGACGAGCGCGCCCGGCGTCGGGCGCCTCAGCCTGCGCACCCGCCTGCCCGACGACCCGCTCGCTCTCCGGCGCCTCGGCATCCGGCGCCACCCGCTCCTCCCCAGCGGCCGGGCGAACGGGCTCGGACGGACGGCCCGGCGACGACGGCTCGACTGATGGCGCGGCCGTGGGCTCGCCCGCTGGGGACGACCAGGACGGGCCCGCGGGCTGCTCGTGCGGCGCCGCCGGGGCCTGCCCCGTGGCCTTGCGCTCGTCCTGCGGCGGGACCGCCGGACGGACGGGCGCGGACGGCTGCTCGGGCCCCGCGTGTCCCGGCGCGGCCTCTGCGGGGCGAGCGCGCGCGGACGGCTGCTCGGGCGCTGCGTGTCCCGGCGCGGCACCCTGCGGGGCGGCGTGTCCGCTCGCCGGCGCCTCGGCACCCGGCGCCACCCGCTCCTCCCCAGCGGCCGGGCGAACGGGCTCGGACGGACGGCCCTGCGACGGCTCACCCGCTGGGGACGACCACGACGGGCCCGCGGGCTGCTCCTGCGGCGCCGCCGGGGGCTGCCCTGCGACCGCGCGCTCGCTCTGCGGCGGGGCCGCCGGGCGGACGGGCGCGGGCGGCTGGGCCTGCGAGGCGGCGGGCGCGGACGGACGGGCTTGCTGCGGGCGTCCCGGCATGGACTCGGCCGCGCCGGGACGCTCGCCCTGCGGCGGCGGTCCCGGGCGCGAGGCGGCGGGCGGGCGCCCCGGGGCGACGCGGCGGTCGGGCGGGCGCGGGACTGGCGCGCCGGGGTGGCGCGGCTGGGCCTCGTTGACGAGGGGTTCGGGGGCTCCGAACGCGCCCGGGACCATCGGGATGTCGGGGCGCGTCGGGACGGGGCCGGCGACCTTCTTGTCGCCGGGCTCGCCACCGGGCGCGCCGCCGGGCGCGCCGCCGGGTGCGGCACCCGAGCCGCCACCGGACGCGGCGTCGGACCCGCCGCCGCTCGTCGCGCCGCCGGGCGCGGCGCCCGACCCGGCGCCCCCGGCTTCGCCACCGCGATGGCCCCCGCCGAGGAACCC
>NZ_QHJN01000062.1:0-40960 GCF_003947565.1 Actinomadura sp. WAC 06369
CCTCCCGACCCCCGCCCGCTGACCCCACCCGCCCGGCCCGGCCTCACGACGCGCGCCGCGCTCCCGCCCGCCGAGCAAACGGAGAGCTGACGGCCCTCGGCGCCCGGCGCCCTGGCAGGCATGGTCGGCCCAGCAGGGGACGCCGTTGTCGGCCCGGGCGTCGATCACGCCGGGTTCTCGGGCCGCGCGGACGTCGTGGACAGCCGGGGGCAGGGGGCCGGGGAAGCCCGCAGCAGCCCCCCGGCCGGATCGGCGAGGACCCGCCCGTTCACCTCGCGTTTCTTAGGCTTCCCCGAGCGCGAGGGTGGTCCGTGCTGACCCGGTCGATCGGCGGCAGCGTGCCGCCGAGCAGGACGAACGCCTTCAGCGACGCCGTCCGGGCCGCCTGGGCGTGTGTCGGTGCCGGGGCGGCCAGGATGTCGATCGGGTCCGTCCGGCCCTGGTGCCTGCGCGCGGCCGTCCCACGTGGCGTTGCCGAGGGGCGCGCGTGGCGCGTCCCGCCGCCGGCCTCGACCGGGCCCAGGGCGCCTCGGTCCATCCCGGGGAAGCGACCGGTCGGCCGGTCGGCATGCGTTGCCGGTGGGCTCAGGCGGCCTTCTCGCCGGCGGCGGGCAGGTCGCGGACGAAGGCGCCCATCTCCTCGATGGAGCGCAGGCCCTCGCGGCAGAAGTCGGCGAAGATCTGGAAGACGTGGGGCTGGCGGTCCCAGACGACGAGGGTGACGGGCACCCCGGCGTCCGACAGGCGTCGGGCCATCAGCTCGGCGTCCACCAGCAGCACCTCGGTCGACCCCACGTGGATCAGGGTCGGCGGCATCGCGGCGAGGGCGCCGTTGACGGGCGAGTGCAGCGGTTCCAGCGCGAGGCCGCCGAGCAGCACCGGGGTGAGCTCCGGCAGCAGCGCGCCGGGGATGTAAGGGTCGAGCGGCAGGTTGGCGTGCGCGAGCTTGTCGGCGTGGTCGAGGTTGGTCAGCGGCGACATCGCCACCAGGCCGCCGGGCGCGGGCAGCCCGTCCAGGACGGCCTGGAGCGCGGTCGCGAACGTCAGGAACCCGCCCGCCGAGTCCCCGGCGATCACGATCTCGTCCGCCCGGTACCCCTCGTCCAACAGGAACTCGTACGCCGTCACGCAGTCGGCGATCGACCCGAGCAGCGACGTGCCGGGCAACTGCCGGTAGGCCACCGACAGCGCGGGCGCCCCCGACGCCGCCGACAACCGCGCCACCATCCGCCGGTGCGTCCGCAGACTGCCGACCACGAACCCGCCCCCGTGCAGGTAGAGGATCACCCGTCCTCGCCCGCGGGCCGCGCTCACCCCGGGCCCCAGCACCCACTCCGCGGCGAACCCGTCGAAGGGCACCGCGGCCCGCCGTGTCCCCGGCGGCGTCACCATCACCACGCACAGCGGGTCGAGCACCTTCCACAACCGCATCCCGAACGGAGTGAACAGCACATACCGCATCAGCGGCCGCAACCAGAACCGCAAGAAGAAGGTGAACACCCGGGTGGGCACCCCCACCCCGAGCCGCTCCTCCACCTGTCCCATGGCCGCCTCCCGAGCAAGCGTTAGGCCGCCACGCTACCGGAGCCCCCGCCCGAAGCCCGAGCCGCCCACGCCCTATCCGGGAGGACGCGCCTAAAGCCTGTTTTGTAGTGGCCCGCCCTGCCGGCAACGCGGCGGGGCCTGGGCGAACGTCCTGGCCGGGCCGCAGGCCGGGGCCGACGCCGCTGGGTTGATCGGCTGGCGGATCGGCCTTGATTCCACCGTCCTGCGCGCCCACCAGCACGCCGCCGGAGCCCGCCGCCACGGCGACGAGCAGGCCGAACCGCCCGGCGGAACCACGCCCTGGACGGTCGCGGGGCGGGTTGTCGGCCAAGCTGCATCCGGCCTGCGAGCAGGGACACGAACCCTTGTCGCTGGTGGTCGCCGCCGGGCAGCGTGGCGACGCACCGCAGGTCGAGGCGGTCATGGCCGGGATCCGTGTCGTCCGGAGCGGCGGCGGGCACCCGCGCACGTGGCCCGGACGGGTTCGGGCCGACAAGGCGATTCTCGTCCCGCGCGATCCGCCGCGATCTGCGGCGGCGGGGCATCGCGGCCACGAGCCCGCCGACCAGGCCCGCCACCGGCTGCGGCGCGGCGCCCGCAGCGGTCGGCCGCCGGGGCTCGATCCGGTATCCGGTCATCATGTAGTGGCTCTGGGAGAGGCCCCTGAGCCAGGCTGCGGGTCGCTTGTCTCGTCATATCGGCGAGCCCTAGGACAAGTGTAGCCACGCACTTTTCCGCGCAAGGGGAGTGACCCCTTCCCCGTAAGGGGGATCGGCGGCGGAGAAGACGCGGCCCGATGTGTCGACCGGCCAATCCGGTCGCGGTATGGTCGACGATCGGTCCGTGAAAGTTCAACGAAAGCGGTAATGCAGCGATGTCGCAGGCCCACCTTCAGCAGGTGCGAATGTTCGGCGCGATCCGGGCTCGGCTCCGGCGAACCGGTGGCTTGACGGCCCGCGCGGCCGTCGCCGCCCTGCCGGTCGCGGCCGTCCTGGCCGGTTGCGCGGCTGAAGACGCCCTCAGCCGCGCCGCACCGGGAGACTGCGTGGCGGCGGAAGAGCAGGGCGGCAAGCTGGGCTCGCCGCAGGAGGCCCGCATCGTTTCCTGCACCGCGCCGGACGCCGCCTACAAGGTGGCCATGCGGCTGGACGGCAACGAGCACTGCGGCGACAACACCTACGGATACGTCAGGAACTCGCCGAGCAGAGGCGATGGCTGGCGACTGTGCCTCATGCTGAACGCGAAGGTCGGAGACTGCTTCCACCAGGAGATCGGGTTCCCCACCGGAACGGTCACCAAGGTGGCGTGCGGGCCGTCGGCGAGCTACCGGGTCGTGGCGGTGGTGCCGGGCAGGGCCGACAAGGACGCGTGCGCTCAGGGCGCCGCCCGTCCGGCCGACCCGACACAACCGGTCGCTTTCGCCTACCCCGAACCACCCCACACGGTCTGCGTGGAACGATAAGTCTGGCCGCGCATTGAAACCTCTACCCCGCGACCAGTGCGGCTGTTTCAGTGCGGCTTGATAGACGCCCGGACGCGAGCGGCGTCTTTTAAGGCTTGTCGCGAAAGCGGATTGTCTGTCAGAGCTGCCTGGGATGCTTCGAGCATGGAGATGACAGTGCAGCTGACGATCGACTGCTCCGATCCGCAGAAAATGGTGACTTTCTGGGCCGAGGCGCTGAACTACGTGCTCGAGCCTCCGCCGGGCGGGCACGCCACGTGGCGTGCCCACTGGGCGGCGGCGGGAGTGCCCGAGGCAGAGCTGCCGCCCGGTGCCGGGGACACGCCGGAGTCGATCATCGATCCCGCGGGGCGCGGCCCGAGGGTGTGGTTCCAGCAGGTTCCGGAGCCGAAGGTCGCCAAGAACCGCTGGCACTTCGACCTGAAGGTCGGCGGGGGACCTGACGTCCCACTGGACGTCCGCGTACAGCGGGTCAAGACCACGGTGGAACGGCTGGTCAAAGCCGGTGCCACCGTGCTGCGGATCACGGACGGGCCCGACACGGGGTTCTACGCCGTCGCCATGCATGATCCCGAGGGCAACGAGTTCGACGTCGTCTGAGTCTCCAGGGGCGGCCGTTGCGAGTGGCGCGTGCCTACCGCACTTGGCTTTCGGTGTAGTAGCCCGTGGCGATGAGCTGCTGCTCGTAGTTGCCCTTGTCCACGGTGACCGGTTCGAGCAGGTAGGCGGGGACGGCCTTCGCGCCGTTGTCCTGGGTGCCGGTGACCTGCGGTTCGTCCCCCTTCAGGACGGTGTCGGCGAGCTTCGCCGTGGTGTCGGCGAGCCGCCGCGTGTCGTTGAGGACCGTCGAGTACTGCTCCCCGGCGATGATCGATCTGACGGACTCCGCCTCGGCGCCCTGCCCGGTGATGACCGGGTACGGCCGTTCGCGCGTCCCGTAGCCGCGGGATTCCAGCGCCGACAGGATGCTCCTCGACAGGCCGTCGTACGGCGACAGCACACCCTGGACCGTCGTCCCGCCGCCGTAGTGGCGGGTGATGAGGTCGTCCATCCGCTTGCCCGCCGTCGTCGCGTCCCAGCGCATTGTCGCGACGGTGCCGAAGTCCGTCTGGCCGCTCTCGACGACGAGCCGTTCCGAGTCGATGTACCGCTTCAGGACGTCCATTGCGCCGTCGAAGAAACTCCGTGCGCTGGGGTCCTCCGGCGAACCGGCGAACAGTTCGATGGCGAAGGAGCCTCGTGCCGGGCCCTCCGAACCGTCCGGCTTTCTGATCCCGAGCCCCACCAGCAGGGACGTCGCCTGCTGCCGCCCGACTTCGCGCTGGTCGAAGGACGTGTAGTAATCGATGTCCGGGGAGTCGCGGACGAGCAGATCGTAGGCGATGACCGGGATGTTCTTGCCGGCCGCCGCCCGCAGCCGCTCCGCGATCGCCGGGCCGCCGGCCGAGGCGACGATCAGCAGCCGGGCGCCTTCGCCGATCTGGTCGTCGATCTCGCCCGCCTGGGCGGCGGCGTCGTCGGTGTACTGGAGGTCGACCCGGTAACCGAGCTGCTCCAGCTTCGACCTCAGGCGGTCGCCGTCGTTGGTCCAGCGTTCCGAGAAGGGGTGCGGCAAGGTGACGCCGACGAGCGGGGCCGCCTCCGCCCCGTCGTCGCCTCCGAGACCGGGGAAGACGACGTAGCCGAGGCCGAGCACGGCGAGCAGCGCGAGGGCGAGGAGGCCGCGGCCAGCCCAGACCCGGCGGTGGGCCCCGGCGTTACCGGACGGCCGAGTCGCCGCGGCGTCCCGGTCCGGTTCGGCGTCCGAGGGAGCGTCCCCGCGCCGCCCGCCAGGCTCGTCCGCCACGGTGGGCGCGTCACTGTGCCCGGGCCGTTCGGCGGGCTCGGCGGGTTCGGGGGACAGTGCGGCCGTGTCCTGCCTGGTCGGCGGCGGGCCAATGGGCTGCCGGGCCTGGCCCGGCAGGGCACGCAGGCTGTCCACGACCTCCGCGGACGTGGGACGGTCGGCCGGGTCCTTGGCCAGGCAGGCGCGGACGAGGGGCGCGAGCCGGCCGTCCAGTCCGTCCAGGTGCGGCTCGTCCTGGAGGATCGACCGCATCACCGAGGGGAGGGAGTCGCCGCCGAACGCCGGCTCGCCGGTGGCGGCGAAGACCATGGTCGCCCCCCACGCGAACAGGTCGGCGGCGGGCCCGACCTCGTGATCGGAGAACTGCTCGGGCGCCATGTAGCCCGGGGTGCCGACGATCTGGCCCGCGGTCAGCGACCGGCTGACGTCCAGCGCTCGGGCGATCCCGAAATCGATCACCACCGGGCCGTCCGGGCCGAGCAGGACGTTGCCCGGCTTGAAGTCCCGGTGGACGATGCCCGACTGGTGGATCGCCGCCAGAGCCGTCGCGGTGTTGAGCGCGAGCCGTTCCAGCGCGGCCGCGCCGCGCGGCCCCGTCCCGCGCACGGACTCGTGCAGCGACGGCCCGTCCACGAATTCGCTGACGATGTAGGGCTGTCCGTTCACCACGCCGCTGTCGAGCACCTGTGCCGTGGAGAAGGGCACGACGCGCTTGGCGATCTCCACCTCTCTGAGGAAGCGCGCCCGAGCCCGCTCGTCGATCACCAGATGCGGATGGAGCAGCTTCACCGCCACACGCTCGCCCGAAGCGGTACGGCCGACGTAGACGGCGCCCTGGCCGCCGGTGCCCAGCCGACCCTCGATGCGGTAGGGCCCTACCTCGGCCGGATCCGTGGGCAGCAGAGGCGTCCACTCGCGCATGTGTCCCCCCCAGCCACTCGCCGTGTCGGACGTCCGGGGCGGCGCTGCTTCGAAGCCGGAGTCCCGCCCACATGATCGTCCTAAGAGACACGGATGTCTACTTGACAGGCCGCCCCGGCCGGGCCATCGGCCCATGCCGACCGGACGGCGTCAGGGTGCGGTGTCGGCGATCAGGTCGGGCAGCTTAGCGAGCCTTTCCGAGGTGGGCTCGTCGGCCGGGGTCATCACGGTGAGTCGGTGACCGGTCTCCGCGACGTTCGTGGAGACGAAGTTGAGCCGGAGCATGCCGACGAGAGGGCTGTCCAGGCGCTTGGTCTCCAGGTGCTGGAGCAGGACGTCGTGGCGGTCCCACAGCTCGGAGAACTCCTCGGAGCGCCGCCGCAGCTTCTCGATGGTCTCCGCCGCGCCGGAACCGGCGGTGCTGCCGACGACCGCGCGCAGGTGGGCGACCATCCGCGAAGCGACGACGTCGTCATCGACGTAGCGGCTCCGCCATTCGGCGTCGGTGAAGAACTGGAGCGCGCAGTTGCGTTCGGGCGGTGGTATCCGGTCCATGTCGGTGAACAGGAAGCGGTAGGCGCGGTTGTAGGCGACGATGTCGAACGCACCGGTCTGCAGGCACGCGGGGAACGGGTCGAGTTTGTCCAGCACCGGCTGGTAGGCAGCCGCCAGGGCAGCGTCCAGCGCCGGCGGCCTGCTCGGCTCGGACCGGACGCCGGCGAGGCGCTCCAGGTGCCGCTTCTCCGCGTCGTCCAGGCGCAGTGCTCGGCCGACCGCGGCCAGGACCTGCGTGCTGACGTTGATCGGCCGCCCCTGTTCGAGCCACGTGTACCAGGTGACTCCCACGCCGGCGAGCACGGCGACCTCTTCCCGCCGCAGACCCGGCGTGCGGCGGCGACCGGTCGCGGGGAGACCGACCCGGTCCGGGGTCAGCCGTTCGCGCCGGGAGCGCAGGAACGCACCGAGCTCTCGTCGGGTCTCAGGAGGTCGCACGCCGGTCATGCTCCCATCGTGCAGGAACCGCATGAGCTCATCCAGGTTCGTCCAGTAACCCCATAAACAGGCTCCTGGTACCTGGATAAGAGCGCCGTCAGGGTCGGAGCATGCCTTCGAGACCGACGGCGCAGAACGATGCGCTTCCACCGAACGTCCGAGACCGCCACGAGGCCGCCGCCGGCGCGGCGCCGTCACCGACGCTGGGCATGGCGGGCCTGCTGACGGCGCTGTCGGCGCTGCTCCTGTCGGTGGTGAGCTTCGCCGCCACCGGGATCGCCGTGCCGGACATCGGCGCCTCGCTGCGGGCGACCGCGGCCGAGCAGTCGCTGGTGGTGTCGGTCTACACCCTCGGGTTCGCCGCGCCGATGGTCGTCGGCGGACGGCTGGGCGACCTGTACGGCAGGAGGCGGCTCTTCCTGCTCGGCATGGCCGGGTTCACGGCGGCCTCGCTCGCCTCGATGCTCGCGCCGACCATCACCGTCCTGATCGTCGCCCGCGCCCTCGCCGGGGTGTCCGCGGCGGCCATGGTGCCGCAGGTGCTGGCCACGATCACGGCCTCGACGCAGGGGCGCGAGCGCGCCCGCGCCGTCGCGCTGTTCGGGGCCACCGCGGGCGGCGCGACGGCCGTGGGCCAGGTCCTCGGCGGTGTGCTGCTGTCCGTGCCGATGGTCGGCGCGCCCTGGCGCACCGTCTTCGCGATGAGCGTCCTCATGGGCGTCGTCGCGTTCCTCGCCGCCCTGCGCTGGATGCCCGGCACCGACGCCCCGGGGCACCGCTCCCTCGATCTGATCGGCACCGCGCTGCTCGGCTCGGCGCTGCTCGCGCTGCTGGTCCCGCTGTCCCAGGGCGGCGCGCTCGGCCGGCCGGTGTGGAGCCGGGTCCTGCTGGCGGCCGTCCCGGTGCTGTTCGCGGCGTTCTGGACGCGCCAGCACCGGCTGCACCGCCGCGGCCTCGTCCCTCTCGTGCCGCCTCCGCTGCTGCGGCTGAGGCCCTACCGGCTCGGCCTGGTGATGGCGCTGATGCTCCAGTCGGCCTTCGGCGCGTTCACCTTCCTCTATGCGCTGACCACGCAGACCGGGTTGGGCTGGTCGCCGATGAACGCCGCCCTCGTGCTCCTGCCGTTCGCGCTGTGCTTCTTCGCCGCGTCGATCTGGTCGGGGAGGCTCGCGCCCCGCTTCGGGTTCCGCCGCCTGCTCACGATCGGCGGGATCGTCCAGGCCGTGATGCTGGCGGTCACCGCATGGTCGGTCCTCGTGCAGAGCGACGACCTGGACGCGTGGACGCTGGCCGCGCTGCTGGTCGGTGTCGGCGTCGGCCAGGCCCTCATGTTCGGACCGCTGGTCGGAGCCATGATCGCCGATGTCCCGGCGGCCTTCGCGGGCGCGGCGTCCGGTGTCGTCCAGACCGTGCAGCAGGCGGCCATGGGGCTGGGCGTGGCCGTCGCCGGAGGACTCCTCGGTTCGGCCGTCGCCGGATCGGGCGCGGCCGCGGTGGGGCAGGTCTACGCGACGGCTCTCGCCGTCTGCATGCTCGTCCAGGCCGCGTTCGCCATCGCCTTCGCCCTCTGCGCACTCGCCCTGCCCAAGAGGTGACCGGATCGTTCCGGTGCGCGTCGGGATCGGGTGTGTCGGGCGGGTGCCTCACTCTGGTTTCCTGGTGCCGGTAACGATCTTGGGGCAGCCGCCTGCCTCCACGGCCCGGTCCTCGGGCCGTCCCTGTCGCCGAAGGAGAAGAATGGCAGCCAGCAAGGCCGTCGCCGTCCTCGCGCTCGCGGGGGTGCTCGCCGCGGGATCGGCGGGGTGCTCGCCGGGCGACGGAGAGGAAGCGGCGGCGGGCGCGAGCGGCGGCGGAAGCGGTGGCGGCGCCGGCGGTGGCAAGCCGGCGCTGAAGAGCAGGATCCGGCCGCCCGCGGCGTTCGACGCCACCGCCGGGTGGGAGATCCAGGCCCGCTGGCTGGCGCCCGAGCAGCCCTTCCCGTACGCGGTCTCGCCGAAGAGCGGAAAGATCGCCTACCTGGAGAAGGGGCGGGACGACTTCACGTTGAAGGTGCGCGACGCCGCGGGCGAACTGCTGGCGTCCGCCCGTCCGTGGAAGTCGCCGCAGGTCACGGAGGACCAGATCGCGAGCAAGCCCGGCTCCTTTCCCGCCGTGCCCGTCATCACCCTGGTGAGCGGCGGCGCCCGCGAGTACTTCGCGGTATGGATGGCCGGTAAGAAAGCCGAAGACGAACTGCACGAGGCGCGGTCCGTCGTCTCCGTCGCCTTCTACCCGGTCGACGCGTCCGGGGAGAACGTCGCTCCGTCCGGTACCGCCGACGTCGGCGTCGAACACGATCGCGTTCACGTCTTCCCCGGGAGCGCCGGCATCGTCGTCTCGCACGAGATCGGCGACACCCACCTGATCTCGCCGGACGGAAAGGTGTCCGTCTCCGGCGAGACGGCCAAGGTGCGGATCGGGAACCAGGCGGTCGACCCCGACCCCGCCTTCGCGTACGCGGGCCGGAGCGGTCTGATCACCAACGCCGAGGAGCAGAACGACCCCTACGAGGGCGGCGGATTCGGTGCCGCCGGAGGGTGGCACAGCACGCAGGTCGCCCCGCCCGGCGCCGCCCCGGTCCTGACCTGGAGCAGTGTCAGCAGCGGCTCGGAACGCAAGCCGAACGGGCTTCTCGTCGGCTCCGCGGGCACGAACCTGATCGCGACGTGGACCAAGGGAGACGAAGCCGCCCACTCCGGCGGGCGGGAGCTGCTGACGGCCGTGCACGAGTCGGCGGACGGCAAGGTACGGGCCACCGCGCCTTGCGCCACCGAGCCCCACGACTACGAAGCGGACATCCCCAACCCCGATCGGCGGCTGCCGCGGCTGCCGGCCCTGTCACCCAACGGCGCGTACCTCTCCTCGGCCGCCACCCTGTTCGACCTCGGCCAGGGCAAGGGCCACTGCCTCGGCCAAGAGGAAGGAGCCAAGGACATCACCCTGTTCGCGGTGGGCGACGACGGCGTCGCCTACGGCACGGCGGGCCCCGAACGACGGGACGAGCCCGCCGTGCCGATCTCCGTGGCCGCCGCGACCGGCGCCATCACCACCCTGCCCGCGGAAACCGTGCTCCCCGACGCCCTCGTCAAGGGCGGCGGCGTCTTCGTCGACCGAGGCGCCCTGGGCCCGGTCGAGGCCGGCGGCGGGGACGTGCCGCGGATGATCGTGCTCACCTCGAAGGAGTGACCCACCGCCGGACGTCCGTCACCGAACCGGCGCACGCACGAGTTCGCACGAACGTCGGGCAGGGCGTTGCGCCGTGGCCGCCTGATTGAATAGCCGTACCTGTTCATTTGCCCGGGAGGTGGACGTGCGGCCGCTGCGACCAGGGGATCCCGCGCGCGTCGGACCGTACCGGATCCTCGCGCGGCTCGGGGCGGGCGGGATGGGGACGGTGTACCTCGCGCGGTCGCCGGGTGCGCGGCTGGCCGCGCTGAAGGTCGTCCGGCAGGAGTTCGCCGACGACGCGGCCTTCCGGGCGCGGTTCCGGCGGGAGGTCGCCGCGGCGCGCAAGGTGAGCGGGCTCTACACGGCGCCGATCCTGGACGCCGACGGCGACGCGGCGCACCCGTGGTTCGCCGCGGCGTACGTCCCCGCGCCCACGCTGGGCGAGGCCGTCGCGCGGGGAGGGCCGCTGGACGAGCCCGCCGTCCGGGCGCTGGGCGCGGGGCTGGCCGAGGCGCTGCGCGCGATCCACGGGGCCGGCCTGGTGCACCGCGACCTCAAGCCCGGCAACATCCTGCTCGCCGAGGACGGCCCCAAGATCATCGACTTCGGGATCGCCAGGACCGCCGACGCCACGCGCGTCACCCGCACCGGCGCGATGATCGGCACGCTGGCCTACATGGCGCCCGAGCAGATCGCCGAGAGCAAGGACGCCGGGGCCGCCGCGGACGTGTTCTCCCTCGCGGGCGTCCTGGTCTACGCGGCGACGGGCGCCAAGCCGTTCGGCGAGCGCGACTCGGCCGCGGTGGTCTACGAGGTCATGTACGAGGAGCCGTCCCTCGACGGCGTCCCCGCGTCGCTGCGTGACCTGCTGGCCGCCTGCCTCGCCAAGGACCCGTCCGGACGTCCCGCGCTGGAGTCGGTGCTCGCCGCGCTGACCCCCGCCGATCCCCGGGCGCTGGACTCGCCGCTGCTGCGGCAGGAGGTGGCGGACCGGGAGGCCGAGGCGAACCGGGTGGCGTCGCGGCCGGTCGCGCCGCCCCCGCCGACGCCGCGGGTCGACGGCGGGGTCGGACGGCGGCGGGTCCTGGGACTGGCCGCCGCGGTCGCCGTCGCGGGCATCGGCGCGGGGACCGCGGGATGGGCGATGACCCGCGAGGACCCCGCGCCCGCCGCGTCCGCCGAGCCGGCCCCAAGCGCGACGCCCCTCGCCTCGGCGCCGCCGCCCGTGTGGACGTTCGACCCGCCCCGGCCCGTCGGTGAAACCTCGAAGCTGCTGGTCGCGGACGGCATCGTTCTGTGGGGCGGCGCGAACGAGATGTACGGGGTGGACACCGGCTCCGGGCGGCGGCTGTGGACGAAGGCCGAGGCCAGCGCCGCATACGCGGACGGTACCGCCCGCGGGTCGCGTTTCGTCGTCGTCGGCGGCGTGGCCGGTAATCTCGGTGACCAGAAGGTCACCTTGCTGGACGCCCGGACCGGCAGGGCCACGGAGTTCCCCTGGCCGCTCGACGTCTTCCCCAGGTCCCCCCTCGGCGTCCTCGACGACATGCTCTTCGTGTATTCGCTGGAGGACCTCTGGGCCTTGGACCTGACCAGCGGTGACGTCCGGTGGCACGTCCCGAAGGAGGAGGCCGTGTCGGGAACCGTCGACCGGTCCGGGGTCTACCTCAGCAGAGACCCCTCTCTCACCTGCCTCGACCCTCGCACCGGCCGCGAACGTTGGGTCCGCACCTGGCCCGAGAACCGCCCGGACAGGGGGAGTCTGGACATCGCCCTCGCCAGCGGGCGGGTGTTCGGCAACTTCGGCGACACCGTCCAGGCGGTCGACGCCGCCGACGGGAAGACCGTGTGGTCGCGGAACACCGCCGAGCAGTACGTCGCCGTCGTCCCCGCGGGTCCCGACGTGGCCTTCAAGAACGAGGTCATCGAGGTCTTTGACCAGGCGACCGGTGCTCACCGGCGAACGCTGGTCGCACCGGAACCGTTCGTCTCTCTGAGGCCCTTCGCGGCGAGCGACGCTCTCATCGCGGCCACGTTCAAGGCGTCGGCGGGATCGGCCGAGGGCGTCTACGTCGCCGGGACGGACGGCCGGGCACTGTGGGCGCACCAGGGACAGTCCGGCGGGGAGGACGGTTGGGAAGTCGCGGTGTCCGGCTCGTCCGTCTTCGCGACCGACCACAAGCGGCTCTACCGATTCGAGGCGGTGCAATGACGGCGTCGGACCTGAAACCCGGCGATCCCGAACGCATCGGGCGGTACCGCCTGCTGCGGCGCCTGGGCGAGGGCGGCATGGGGGTCGTCTACCTGGGCGCGTCCCCGGCGGGACGGGCGGTGGCCGTCAAGGTCGTCCGGCCGGAACTCGCCGGAGACCCCGACTTCCGCGCCCGGTTCCGGGGCGAGGTCGAGGCCGCGCAGAAGGTCAGCGGCGCGTTCACCGGCCCCGTCGTCGAAGCCGAACCCGACGGGACCGTCCCGTGGCTGGCGGTCGCGTACGTCAACGGGCTCAACCTGAGGGACGCGGTCGAGCGGTACGGGCCCATGCCCGAGCCGCTGCTGCGCACCCTCGGCGCCGGCCTGGGCGAGGCTTTGATCGCGATCCACGAGGCGGGCCTGCTGCACCGCGACCTCAAACCGGCCAACATCCTGCTCGCCAAGGACGGCCCCAAGGTCATCGACTTCGGCATCAGCAAGGCCGCCGACTCCGCCACGCTCACCGCGGAAGGCCAGTTCATCGGCTCGCCCGGCTACATGGCCCCCGAGCAGATCCGCGGGACGGGCCTCACCTCGGCCGCCGACGTGTTCGCCTTCGGCGCCGTGCTGGCCTTCGCCGCCACCGGCCGTCCGCCGTTCGGCAGGGGCGAGGTCCCCGCGATCGTCCACCGGACCCTGCACAAACAGCCCGACCTGCGGGGCGTCCCGGAGTCCCTGGCGAAGATGGTGGCGGCCTGCCTCGGCCGGGACTCCGACCGGCGTCCGCCCGCGAAGCTGCTGCCGTCGCTGCTGGCCGCCGAGCCGGTCGCGCCCGGCTGGCTCCCCGGCGACATGGGCGAGGAGCTGCGGCGGCGGGAGGACACCCTCGTCCTGGACCTGCGGACGGCCGCCGCGGCCCGCACCCGGCGCCGACTCCTGCTCGGCGGTGCCGCCGCCGCCGGACTCGCCGCCATCGGCGGCGGCACCGCCGCGGCCCTCGCCGCCACGCAGAGCAAGGACGAGCACCGGCTCGCCCCACCGAAGCCGCTGTGGCGCACCACGATCAAAGACGAGGAGCTGACCGAACTCATCGTCCGCCCCGGAGTGGTCATTGTGCTCGCCCACAAGGTCTTCCAGGACGACATCCGCTGCTACTCGCTCGCCACCAAGCGGCAGATCTGGGCCGAAGCGGGCCAACTGGTCACAGGACCGACGCTCCTCTACACGCTGGCCGCCTCCGACGGCTCGGTCACCGCCATGGACGAGACCGAGACGGTCAAGTGGACCTACCGGCCACCGGCGAAATCCAAGTTCCCCGAGCTCTTCGCCCCGGCCGGCGGCCTGCTGCCCCTCACCGGAGACGGGACGGTCACCGGCCTGGACCCCGCCACCGGCCGCCGGCTCTGGACCCGAGAGTGGCCGCAGGAGTCGCCCCCCATCCTCGACGGCCTCCAGGGCCGCACCCTCCTCGTCAGGGTGGACGAAGAGACGGACGGCGTCCGCCAATTCGCGCTCGACACCGCGACGGGCGCGGTCCGGTGGTCCGGTTTGCACGAGACGCTGAACCTGATGCCGCGGGAAGGCAACCTGATCTTCAGCAGTTCCTCCCGCACCACCCTCGACGCGCTGTCGTCCGAAACCGGCCGGAAGGTGTGGAGCGCCGAACTCCCCGACGCCGCGGCGGACCCCGACTTCGAGGACGCCCTCAAGCTCAACGTGACCGTGGCCAACGGGCTGGTCTACGTGAACGGGTCGACCCTCTACGCCCTGGACGCGTCCACCGGCCGGCAGCGGTGGAGCCACACGTCGGCCTCCTCTGACGACTGGACGTGGAACTACTCGGTCGACGAGCGATGCGTCTACCTCCTGGACGCGCCGCGACTCGTCGCCCTCGACGCCCGCACCGGCAGGCGCCTCTGGTCCGCCGACACCCCCGCCTCCGAGGTCCTCCAGGTGACCGTCGCCGGCGGCCTGGTCTTCATCGGCGTGGCGGGCACCGCGAACTCGGGCCTCTACGCCTGGGACGCCAAGACAGGACGACTCGTCTGGAACCACCCCGTAAGCGTCCCTGCCTCTCACGAGCAATGGGCCCTCGACAGCGACGGTTCCACCCTCGCCGCCGCCCACGGCACCACCCTGCTCACCTTCCGCCACGGCTGAGCCGCCGCAGGTCACCCGCCGGTCGCCTGCGCGGCGGACGTTCGGCTGCTGCACAATGTGGCCGGTGATGGAGATGCGTCCAGCGGTGAGCGCCGATCGTCCTGAGGTCGCCAGGATGGTGGAGGCTCGTTGTGCCTGGCTGGAGCATCGGGGACTGGCGAGCTGGCGGGGCGCGCTGGACGACCTGGTCGCACAGTGCGACAACCCTGTCGGGGACGTGTGGATCTTGCAGGACGGTGAGCACGGTGTCGTCGGGCAGATGCTCGTGCAGGAGCAAGGCCCGCCGTGGGGGTGGACCGACGAGGAGCGCGACGAGCCGGCGTTGTACCTGTCGGGGTCGATCACCGATCCGGCACTGCGTGAGCGGAAGCCGGGCACGTTGATGGCATGGTGGGCGGTCGATAGGGCCGCTCGGCTGGAGGTGCCGTGGGTTCGGCGCCACTGCCACTCCGAGCGGGTGGCCCGCTACAACCGGACGCAGGGGTTCGCGTTGGTGCGTGAGGAACAGCGGACGCACGCCCGGTTGTACATGATGGCGAGGCGGGCCGAGCGGCTCGCCCTGCCGTCATGGTTCGGGCTCAGGGCAGGAATGCCCTGACGGCCTGGTCCACGCACGGCTGGACGCGCTACCGCCACTGGAACCGGCCGGGCGCCCGAGCGACGAGCCCAACGGTCACTGAGGCCGCGGGACGAGGATGGCGCGGACGCGCAGGAGCGCTTCGCCCGTCGTTTGCATGGAGTCGAGGAGCCGCTGCCGCTGCCGCTCGCACCGGCAGGCGCCTCTGGTCCGCACCTTCCACCTCGGCTGAGCCGCCGGCCGGGTCGAGTCCTGCGGGCGCGAAGGGGTCACTGGGCGAAAAGTTCTGTCTCCCTGTTGCACAGCCAGCACCGCAGGTCCAAAGGGGCCTGCGTACGTGGATTGTGCAGTGTCGCCCGATAGCACCGCGCGCAGGCGAGCCCCTTGCACGACGAGCACTGGAAACCGGTCCCGTTCATCTCCATGTCTTCGAGGTTGAGATGGTAGGAGAAACTGGCGCCTTCAACGGAAGGGAACGCCGCCGCGGGGATCACCGAATAGCCGCAGCGGGCGCAGTTCTCCCGGGAGAAGGCAGGATCGGGCAGCGCCTTCCGGTCGGCGAGCTCGACGAACGCTCCGTCGTCCTCCTCGAAAATCATGATGAGGTCTTTGCCGAGGTTGCCTTCGGGCGTCTCCGCGATGACGTAGACCTTCTCGTCCCGCACCTCGCAACCGCGCAGAAAGTCGAGGGCTTCCGCTCTGCTGCCAAAACTCTCGATGAGGTAGCGGCCCGAAGGCTGGTTGACCTCGCGGATAGGCCGGTTGTCCGCGTATTCGGGGGGCCAGGAAACGCGATACGTGCCCGACTTGGCGCGTGCCTTGTGTCGATCCCGTCGGAATCTATTGAACAGCGACTTCTTCTGCATGCGGATCACCTTCCCGGGCGGGTGGAGTGCCTCGGCGCCGAACATCGCGTCTCGCGGGCGCGCGGGACTCACTGTGCCTCAAGCCGCCCGGGACCCCTCCCGCCGCGCGTTGACTTCGCGGGCGAACTGTAACTAACCTCGTTGCAGTTACGGTTCGCGGGAGTGGGGGGCTATGAAGGTCAGCAGCAGGACGGCGGTGGCCATCCACGCGTTGACGTTCCTCGCGCGGTGGGAGGACGACGGGCTCCAGTCGTCCAACAAGATCGCGGAGAGTCTGGAGAGCAATCCGGTGCTCGTGCGCCGGATCCTCGGGTCGCTGCGCGCCAAGGGCATGGTCGACTCGGTCGAGGGCAGCGGCGGCGGCTGGCGGCTGGCGCGGCCCGCCGAGGACATCAGCCTCCACGACGCCTACGCCGCCGTGGAGAGCGACGAGGCGCTGCTGCCGGTGCACGCGCACCCGCCGAGCCGGAACTGCATGGTCGGACGGCACATGCAGGCGCTGCTCGAAGAGGAGTTCGCGGCGGCGCAGCGCGCCCTCGAAGAGCGTTTGAGCCGGACGAGCGTCGCCGAGATGCTCGACCGCGTCATCGGCCGCGAACGCACCGCCGTCCCGCCTCGCTGACCGGAACCGCGCGGGCGGAGAGCCACCTCTCCGCCCGTCTTTTTCGCCTAGAACTGCAACTACACCGGTATCAGTTCTCTCGAGATCGGAGACCCCCATGCCCTCGGCCCCGGCGTCCGCGGCGCCCGCCGTGTCAATGCCTCGATTGCTGCTCGTGCTCGTACCGGCGATGCTCCTGAACATCACCGCCGCCGACATGGTCTCGCTCGTCCTCCCGCGCATCTCCGAGCAGTTCGCGGCGTCCACCGCCCAGGTCGCGTGGACGGTGACCGGGTTCCTGCTGGCGTTCGCCGTCGGCGTGCCCTTCTACGGACGGATCGCCGACCGGTACAGCCTCCGCGGCCTCTTCACCGTCGTGCTGGCGGTCTTCGCGGTCGGCGGCCTGATCAGCGCGCTGTCGCCCGGCCTGCCGGTCCTCGTGCTCGGCCGGATCGTCATGGGCATCGGCGGGGCCGCCGTCCCGGTCCTGGGGATCGTGGCCGTGATGCGGCTCCTGCCCGCCGACAAGGCGGCGGTCGGCGTCGGGTTCGTCGCCGCGGCCGCGGGCGTCGGAACCGCCGCCGGACCCGCCGTGGGCGGCATCGTCGGCGAGTACCTCGGCTGGCGGGCCCTGTTCTGGATCACGACCGCCGGTGCGCTGGCCCTCATCCCGGCGGTGCGCCGCGCCATCGCCGACGAGCCCCCCGGCGACTCCGGACCCTTCGACCTCGCGGGCGGCGTCCTGCTTGGCCTCGCCGCCGGCCTGCTGCTCTTCGGCGTCACCCAGTCCGAGGGGGCGGGCTTCGGCCACCCGCGGTCGTGGGGGCCGATCCTCGGCGGCGTCGTCCTCGCGGCGCTGTTCGCCGCACGCAACCGCGCCGCGGCGCACCCGTTCGTCCCGCCGTCGCTGTTCGCCGACCGCGCCTATGTCGCCGCGGTCCTCACCGTCTTCCTGGCGATGACCGCCAACCTCGCCACGCTGGTGCTGGTGCCGGTCCTCATCATCGACGTCAACGGCCTCACCCCCGGCCAAGGCAGCCTCGTCATGATCCCCGGCGGCATCGCCCTGGCCCTCCTGGCGCCACTGGCCGGACGGGTCGGAGCCCGCGGCCGCCACGCGCACCCCGTCCTCCTGGCGGGCCTCGCCGTCATGGGGCTCTCCACCCTCTTCCTGTCCACCGTCGCGGCCGGGTCGTCCCACGTGCTGGTCGGTCTGGCCGTTCTCGGCCTCGACGTGGGCTTCGCGTTCGTCATCACGTTGACCACCGGAGTGGTCGGCAGCGTCCTGCCGCCCCAGCACGCCGGCACCGGAGTGGGCATCTTCCAGGGAGCGCAGTTCCTGGGCGCGGGCACCGGCCCCGCCCTCTTCGGCGCCCTGCTCACCGCGCGAGAGTCCACCGGAGCCGGCGCGGTGAACCCCTTCTACACCGGCGACGCCCCCGCCTACTCCGACGTCTTCCTGGCCCTGACCCTGATCACCGCCTTGGCCGCCCTGGCCGCCCTCCGCCTGCGGACGGCATGGTCCCCGCAGCCCACGGCCCCTTCCCCGGTGGACACCGGCGCGCCGGTCAAGTAGCTTTGATGTCAAAGCCTTTGTTGTCAAAGCTATTGGAGGCGGCCGTGCCGCATCTGACCGTGCACCTTCCGGAGAACCGGCTGGCGGGCAAGGAGCCCGAGCTCGTCACCGCGCTCACCGACGCGATCGTCGGCGTCTACGGCGACTGGGCCCGCGACCTGGTGGGCATCCGGCTGGACGGCGTCCCGGCGGGGCGCCTCGCGCAGGGCGGCAAGGCGGTGGACGCGAGCGCCTCGGTGGTCCTGGGCGTCCGCGCCGGCCTCTTCGACCGTCCCGACGCCGCCCGGCTCACCGCCGACCTCGGCGCCGCCCTCACCGACGCCGTCACCGGCGTCCTGGGCGAGGACTTCCGCCCGGGCACCATGGTCGAACTCGTGGCGTCCCCACCCGAACGCACCTTCGTGGCCGGCGCCCCCGCCACCTGAACCGGGCACACGGCCGCATGCGGCCCGTCCCGGAGGACACCCCACATGCTCGACATCCGTGAGCACGACGCCGTCCTGTCGAGCCCGGCGGCGACGGCGGAGGCGGCCCTCTCGTTCTGAGGGCTCCGGGTCACGGCTCGGCGGGCGGGTCCGGTTGCTCGACGTAGCGGGCGCCCGCGAAGTGGGCGAGCGCCGCTCGGAGGTCGACGATCTCCTCCTCCGCCATGACATCGCTGATCGAGCAGACGACGGTGCCGCCGTGGAGGTCGTCGCCTTCGATCGGGCGCTCGTCCCCGGCGTACCAGATGACGAGCTTGTGCTCGTGGCCGTCGCCGATCACGCCCACCTGCTCGACGAGGTTCCAGGGGACGAACGTGTCCGCGACGTACCGGAACGCGAGGCCGTCGCGGTTCAGGGTGAGGCGGTCCGAGGGGAGCCACAGGCCGAGGAGCGTGAACAGTCCGCCGCCGAGGACGCTGATCGCCGCCGCGGCGGCGATCCTGCCGGACGTCCCGAGGCCGTGGAGGACGGGCAGCGCGAACAGCGGGAGGAGGACGAACATCCAGGTGACGAACAGGCCGGCCGTGAAGTGCGTCGACACCTGCCACCGCCTGTCCCGGACGTAGACGGCCTCGCCCGGGATCCGTGCGAGGACGTCGCCGGGGGTCGGGCGCTCGGCGGGGTCCTTGGCGAGGCAGTCGGCGGCCAGGGCCGCGAGGCCGTCCGGCATTCCGGACAGGTCGGGCTCGTCGTGGACGACGCGGTGCAGGACGTCCTCGGCGGGGCCCGTCCCGAAGGGCGGGCGGCCCGTCGCGGCGAAGGCGAGGACGGCCCCGAGCGCGAACACGTCGCTGGGCGGGACCACGTCGTGCCCGCGCGCCTCTTCGGGCGAGACGAACGAGGGGTGCGCCGCGCCGGACTCGACGACGCGCGGCCCGTCCTCGGCGAGCAGCACCCCGGACGGGTGCAGGCCGCGGCCCGCCGGACTCCGTGCGAGCCGCCGGGCCAGCTCCGCCGCCAGCGCCGCGGCGTCGGCGGGTGCCAGCGGCCCGTACCGGTCGACGGCGTCCCGCAAGGACGCGGGGGGCGGGGTGCCGGCGAGGGCGTGGGCCGGCTCGGAGCCGTCGGTGTGGGTCACGCGGCGGGCGGGGAGTCGATCACGCTCATCGGGCTTCGGACCTCCTCGCGTACGGTGCCCCTAGATCTTCCACGGGCGGGACGGCGTCGGCAATCAGGTCTCGTCGTCGCGTTCGACGACCGCGGCGACGGCGAGGTGCAGCAGGGCCGCCAGGTGCGGTTCGAGCTCGTCGGCGGGGACGGCGCCGACGAGGGCGGGGAGCATGACCCGGTCGCGGGCCGCGGCGGCGGCGAGCACCCGCGCGGCCCAGCGCGCCGGGACCGGCGCCTGCTCGATGCCGGGCCGGATGCCGGCGGCCCGCGGGTGCTCGTCCAGGATCGCCCTGCACCAGACGGCGACGAGGCGCTCGACCGCGGCGGGGCCGCGGTGGACGGCGCGGGCGGTCAGGGCGCGGCTGCGCCGGTGCTCGCCGTAGACGGCGGCCGTCAGCGCCCGCCCGGCCAGCAGCCCGGCGTGCCAGCGGAGGGCGAGGTCGGCCGCCCTGGGCCGGATCGGCATCACCGACTCCCGGGGTCAGTCGCAGAGCGTGGGGCGCGGGCTGGTCAGGCCGTCGGTGCAGTCCTCGGGGACGAACCCGGCCCGCTCCGTCGGGACCTTCGGCCGCCACGTGTGGACGGCCTCGCCCGCGGCGTCGTAGCCGGTCACGGCCGCGACGCGGATGGTGGGCGAGGACATGGCGTCGGTCGACCCGTCGTCCCGCACCATCTCGGCGGGGGTCTGGGCGATGAAGAAGCCGTCGTGGACGACGGCCTGCGCGGCGCGGCCGCCGTCCCATGCCACGCCGACGCGGGTGACGCCGGGTTTGGCGCGGCCGACGACCACGGCGTGCAGTTCGTCCCACTTCAGGGCCTGCACCTGCCGGATGCCGTCCACGCGCAGCGGCGCGTCGAAGCCGAAGAGGCCGCCGTCCTTCCCGCCGGGCCAGGGGTGCACCTGCGGCGGTTCGGTGTTGTGGCCCCCGCCGGTCACGCAGAGGACGTAGCCGCGGGGGCCGCCGACCTCCACGAGCTGCCCGCCCGGCACCCGCTGCCGCGTCAGCAGCCGGAAGTCGGACGACGGCCCGTCGCGCAGGCACGCGCGGGTGATCGCCCGCTCGCTCGGGGTGTCGTCCGGGAGGGCGGGCGGCGACCCGCCGGGCGGGCCGAGGACGCCGGGGGCGGACGTGTCGGCGCCCGCGGCGAACGTCGCGGGCACGGCGATCGCGAGGGCGGCGAGGGCCGCGCCGGCGGCCGTCCTGCCCCGGCGGCGGCGGGCGGCGGTGCGGAGGGCGCGGTCGGCGAGGTCGGCGGGCGGCTCGGCGCGGTCGGCGAGCGCGGTGAGCGCGTCCTTGAGCATCCGGTCGGTCACGGTCGGCCTCCGGCGGGTTCGAGGTGGGCGGCCAGGTCGGGGGCGAGTTCCCGGAGCCGGGCGATGGCGCGGTGCGTCTGGCTGCGGACGGTGCCGACCGAGCAGCCCATGATCGCGGCGACGTCGCGTTCGGGCAGGTCCTCGTAGTAGCGCAGGACGAGCACGGCCCGCTTGCGCGGCGGCAGGGCCAGCAGCGCGCGTTCGAGCGTCAGCCGCAGGTCGACGTCCGGGCCCGGGGAGGGCAGGTCGGGAGGCTCCGCGACGACCGACTCGCGGCGCCGCCGGCGCCACCGGTTGACCTGCTCGTTGTACATGGCGCGGCGGACGTAGCCGTCCGGGTTGTCCCGCACGCGGCCCCACCGCGCGGCCGTCTTCGCCAGCGCGTTCTGCAGCAGGTCCTCGGCGGCGTGCTGGTCCCCGGCCAGTACGTACGCCGTCCGGATGAGGCTGCCGGACCGTGCCGCGACGAACGCGGCGAAGCTCTCGCGGGCCTCTCGGTTCAACGGACCTCCTCTGTGGTGTCACCCTCTGAGACCCGCGAACCCCCCGCGGCTATGCTTCCGCGCCCGAACTTTTTCCCGCCGCCGGTCCGATGGCCACCTTGATCGCCTTCTCTCTGGACGTACGCCTTCCAGATCGACTGCGGCGGGGGGCCGTTCCCGGGCACGGCGGTGATGTCAAAAAAACATGCCATGCTTTACTGGCATGAACGGTGCGGATGTTGCATCGTTGCCCCCATGAGGAGATTCCTGGCGAGTGCGGCCGTCGCGGGCGCCGCGCTGCTGGCCCTGCCGGCGGCGGCGCACGCCGCCGAGACCGACCCGCGCACCGTGCCGCTGCCGTTCCTGTGGCCGCGCGCCGACCTCACCGCCGTTGCCCCGGACGGCGCGGGCGGCGTCTGGATCGGCGGCGGCCAGGGCGCCCACTGCCTGGTCGTCCTCAACCCGTGGTGCTACAACATCGGCAACCCGGTCGTGCGGCGCTGGACCGGATCGGGCTGGCGGGAGTACCCGATCCGCGGCTGGACGGGCAACGGGTTCGTCCGGCAGGTCGCGTCGGGGGCGGGCGGGACGTGGATCGGCGGCGTCGAGCAGGGCGCGGCCGGGACGAACCGGCTGTTCGCGTTCGACGGGACGTCCTTCCGTAGGGTCGAGACGCCGTCCGCCGCCATCGGCGTGCTCAGCACCGGGCCCGCCGGGACCTGGATCACCCAGGACGTCCCCGCCGGTTCGGGCGAGCCGCACCTCCTCCGGCGCGACGGCGACGCGTGGACCGCCGTCGGCCTCCCCGACCCGGGCGCGCGGTTCAACGACGTCCGTGCGTCGTCCGCCGCGGACGTCTGGGCCGCGGGCTCCCGCCCCGGCGCGGACGGCGGCGAACGGCGGCCCGCCGTGGCCCGCTTCGACGGCACCGCCTGGACCCGGCTGCCCGAACCCGACCTGCCGTCCTCCACCGCCGTCGACCGGGTCGTCCCGCTGGCGCCCGACGACGTGTGGGTGTCCGCGAACGCGCACCTCGCCCATTGGGACGGCTCCGCGTGGACGACGATCGACGGGCCGGGCGGCCCCGTCGTCGACATCGCCGTCGACGGTTCGGGCGCCGTGTGGGCGGCGACCGTCCCGTCCGGCGGCACCGGGCTCGCGCGCTACGAGGACGGCGCGTGGCGGCAGGTCGCCGTCCCGGACGGCGCCGAACTGCACGACCTCGCGGCGGTCGGCGCGTCGACGATCTGGGGCGTGGGCCGCGCGAACGACGCCCCGATCGCGGTGCGCACAGGCTGACCCCGGGGCGGGGAGCGTCAGACCTCGGCTCGTCGAACGGCCGGGCCGACGCGCGGGTCGCGGCGGAGTCGCGTCCGCGCGATCGTCGCGTTCCGGCCGGGTACGGGGGCGGGCGTCCGGGCATCCTCTGGACATGGGCGACGCGACCGCCGCCATCCGGCCGTTCCGCCCCGGCGACGCCGGGCAGGTCGCCGGGCTCGTCCGGCGGTGCCTGCACGCGGTGAACGGCCGCGACTACCCGCCCGACGTCATCGACCGGATGTGCGCGCGGTTCACCGCCGAGCGGTTCGTGGAGCTGTCGGCGGTCCGCCGCGTCTACGTCGCCGACGACGGCCGGGTCGTCGGCACCGTCTCCCGCGACGGCAACCGGGTCTACTCGCTGTTCGTCGATCCCGGCGCGGCCGGGCGGGGCCTCGGACGGCGGCTCCTGCGGCACGTCGAGACGCTCGCCGCCCGTGAGGGCCACGCCCACATGGAGACCGGCGCCACCGTCACCGCCCACAGCTTCTACCTGCGCCTCGGCTACCGCGACGCCGACACCGGGCCCGGCTCCGACTACCTCCTGCGCAAGCCGCTGCCCCCGGCCGGGGGTGCCGGGGGTCAGTGCTCGCGGTAGAGGACGAGGTGCTCGTGGTAGAGGACGCCGTCGCGGACGTCGCCGGTGGCGGTGAAGCCGAGGTCGTCGAAGTAGTCGATGTGGTCGCCGGTGACCGTGTAGCGGCCGGTGTAGGCGCGTTCGCGGCCGTCCCGCGCCTCCTCGTAGCGGCCGTCGGGCAGGAGCTCCTGCCGGATGCGGCCGTCGGCGGTGACCCACATGCCCACGTGGGGATGCGGGTCGGTCTGGGGGCGGCCGGGTCGGTCCTGCTTGCAGGCGGACGCGGCGAGGACGGCGAGCAGGCCGAGGGCGACGGCGGCAGTGCGCGGCATGGCGGGCTCCTTGGACGGGTTGCCGGGACGGGTTGCTGGGGGCACCGTCGAGTCTGCTGCGGCGCCGGTGGCGGGGGCAGGGCGCGGTGTTCCTGGGAGGGCCGCACCGAGGAACGCTCGGGGACTCCCCGGCGTGGTCGCCGCGTGACAAGATGTCAGTCAAAGGAACAGGTTTGTTCTCAATAAGGGCGGAGGCGCCGGGTGGCGGTCGCACCGGTGAAGACGGACGATCCGGAACGGGTCGGGCGGTACCGGATCGTGGGGCGGCTCGGCCAGGGCGGCATGGGGCGCGTGTACCTGGGGCTGTCGCCGGGCGGGCGTCCGGTCGCGGTGAAGGTCGTGCGGGACGAACTCGCGGGCGACCCGGGCTTCCGCGGCCGGTTCGTCCGTGAGGTGGCGGCGGCGCGGCTGGTCGCGGGCTTCTACACCGCCGAGGTCGTGGACGCCGACCCGGACGGCGACCCGCCGTGGCTCGCGACGCGGTACGTGGCGGGGCCGTCGCTGGAGGCGGCGGTGGCGGCGCACGGCCCGTGGCCGGAGCGGTCGGTGCGGGCGCTGGGCGCGGCGCTGGCGGAGGGGCTGGAGAGCGTGCACGGCGCCGGGGTGGTGCACCGCGACCTGAAGCCGTCGAACGTGCTGCTGGCCGGGGACGGCCCGCGCCTGATCGACTTCGGGATCTCGCTCGCGGCCGAGGGCACCCAGCTCACCGAGACCGGCGCGGTGATCGGGACGCCCGGCTTCATCGCCCCGGAGCAGCTCGTGCGGGACGAGGCGTCCGCGGCGAGCGACGTCTTCGCGTTCGGCGCCGTCCTGGCGTTCGCGGCGACCGGGAGCGGGCCGTTCGGGGGCGGCCCGGCGCACGCGCTGCACTACCGGGTGGTGCACGAGCCGCCGGACCTGGCGGGGCTGCCGTCCGGGCTCGCGGACGTGGTGGGCCGCTGCCTGGCCAAGGACCCCGAGGAGCGTCCCGCGGTGTCCGAGCTGGTCGCGGAGCTGGGCGGTGCCGGGGACGGCCCGCTGCCCGACGCGGTCGCGGCCGACATCGGGCGCGCGGAGGCCGCCCCGGTCCTGGTACCCGCCGGGGCGGTGGCCGAGCCGCCCGCGGAGCCGACGGCCGTCGACCGCCGCGCGCGGGCCGGGTGGCGCAGGCCGCTGCTCGCGGGCGTCGCCGTCGCCGCCACGGTGTCGCTCGTCGCGGCGGGGGCCGTGCTCGCGGCCCGGACGTCCGGGGACGAGCGGGACACCGCCGGGCCGCCCGCGTGGAAGGAGCGCTGGTCGTTCCCGCTGGACGGCGACCTCGAACTGGTGCGCGTCACCGAGAGCACGGTCTACCTCGGCGACCAGGACGGCACCCTGGTCGTGCTCGACGCCGCCGGCGGCGCGGAGCGGTGGCGGAAGCGCTACCCCGGGGAGTACCCGGCCCTCGAGGAGGGGAGCGACGAGATCGCGTACTACGGGGACGGCACGTACACGTACGCCCTGGACGCCCGGAACGGCCGGGAGCTCTGGAAGGAGAAGGACCACGGCATCACCGGGCCGTCCAGCACCGTCGGAAGCACCACGTACAAGGCGTTCGCCAACTGGCTGTTCGAGATCGACGCCCGCACCGGCGACAAGCGCTGGGAGAAGCGCACCGAAGACGTGATGTGGGACACCCCGGTCGCCGCCGGCGGGACCCTCTACATCGTGGACGGTGAAGCCGCCCTGCACGCCGTGGACGCCGGGACCGGCGACAACCTGTGGCGGTTCGACGCCGGGAGCGAGATCGAGACGCTGCCGGTCGCCGCGGACGGCATGGTCTACATCGGCACCATCGACGGCGCGGTGCACGCGGTGGACGCCGACACCGGGCGGGAGGCGTGGAGCCGGGAGTTCGACGGCGCGGAATGGGACCCGGCCCTCGCGGAGGGGGCCGGATACCCGATCGTCGCGGGCGGGGTCGTCTACTTCGAGAACGACGCCTACGTGTGCGCCTTCGACGCCGGGACCGGCGAACTGCTGTGGAAGCACGAACCGGGCCCGGACAAGGAGCTCGTGCTGCTGGAGGCGATGGACGGCCAGGTCCTCTTCAACGAGGTCCCCGACAACGACGGCGACGACGAGAACGAGACCGTGCACGCCCTCGACGCCCGCACCGGCGAACGGCTGTGGACGGACGTCCTCGGGGAGAGCACGACGATCGTCGGCGGCACCGTGTACTACGAGGACGGCGGGCGCCTGCGGGCGGTCGAGGCCGCCGGGTGAGCGCGAGGAGGAGCAGGGTGGGTGCGCGCGCGCCGCTGGAGGCGGACGATCCGGAACGGGTCGGGCGGTACCGGATCGTCGGCCGGCTCGGCCAGGGCGGCATGGGACGCGTCTACCTGGGGCTGTCGCCGGGCGGCCGGGCGGTCGCGGTGAAGGTCGTGCGGGACGAGCTCGCGGAGGACCCGGGCTTCCGCGGCCGGTTCGTCCGCGAGGTGAAGGCGGCGCGCCGGGTGACGGGGCTGTTCACGGCCGCCGTCGTGGACGCCGACCCGGACGGCGACCCGCCGTGGCTCGCGACCGAGTACGTGCCGGGGATGTCGCTGCGGGAGGCGGTGGCGGCGCACGGCCCCTGGCCGGAGCGGTCGGTGCGGGCGCTGGGCGCCGCGCTCGCCGAGGCCCTCGAAGCCGTGCACGTGGCCGGGGTGGTGCACCGCGACCTCAAGCCGTCGAACATCCTGCTGGCGGAGGACGGCCCCCGCCTCATCGACTTCGGGATCTCGCTCGCGTTCGAGGGCACCCGGCTGACGATGACGGGCGCGGCGCTCGGGACGCCCGGGTTCATGGCGCCCGAGCAGCTGCGGGGCGGCGACACGGGTCCCGCGGGCGACGTGTTCGCGCTCGGCGCCGTCCTGGCCCACGCCGCGACCGGGGACGGGCCGTTCGGCGGCGGGTCGGCGCACGCGCTGAACTACCGGGTGGTGCACGAGCCGCCGAACCTGGCGGCGCTGCCGTCGGACCTGGCGCACCTCGTGGCGCGCTGCCTCGCCAAGGACCCCGGCGCCCGCCCGGCGGTGTCCGAGCTGGTCGCCGAGCTGGCCGCGGACGGGCCGTCCGGCGGGTCCCTCGCGGAGGAGGGGTGGCTGCCCGGGCCGGTGACGGCCGAGCTCACCCGCGAGTACGCCCGCCCGTCCGTCGAGCCCGCGCCGACCGTCGTCGAGACCGCCGTCCTGCCGGACCCGCCGCCCGCCGGACGGCGCAGGTGGGCGCGGCGCCCGCTGCTCGCGGGCGCCGCCGTGGCGGCCGTCATCGCGGCCGTCGCGGCCGTGGTGCTCGTGTCCGGCGGGTCCGGCGCCGGGTCGTCCGGGGCGTCCGAGCCGTCCGAGCCGTCCGCCAGTCCCGATCCGCCGAAGCTGACGCAGCTGTGGTCGTACGAGAAGGCCCCGTCCGATCCGCCCGTCGTGGCGGACGGGACGGTGTACTTCGACAGGGACTCCGTCGTGTACGCCGTGGACGCCCGCACCGGCGGCCTCCGCTGGACGTTCGACCGGACGGGTATCCCGCTGGGCTTGACCGTCGTCGGCGGCCGGCTCTACTTCGAGAGCGGCCACAACGACGACGGTGGCCGCGTGTACGCGCTCGACGCCGGGACCGGCAGGCAGGTGTGGGAGCACCCGGTCGGCAGCACGGTGACCGAAGGGCCCATCGTCGCCGACGGCGCCGTGTACTTCGGCACGTCGGAGTTCGGCGAGGGGGGCAAGGGGGGCGTCCACGCGGTGGACGCGGCCACCGGGCGGAAGATGTGGAGCGCTCCGGCCGGGCTGATCGGCGGGCTGGCCGTCGCCGACGGCGTCGTCTACTTCGCCGAGGTCGGCAAGAAGGGGCGGGAGCACCGCATCCACGCGGTCGACGCCCGCACGGGCGAGGAGCGCTCGAACCTGCTGGACGGGAACGTCGACAACCGGCTGACGTCGCTGACCGCCGCGGACGGCGTCCTCTACGCCCTCAGCGATTACGGCGGTGTCCTCACGGCCCGGGATTCCGGCGGGCGGGTCCTCTGGCGGATCGAGACCGAGATCGAAAGGTTCGAGGACGTCGAGTTCCCGACCGTGCGCGGCGGCGTCCTCTACCTCGGCGGGAACGACTACAACGAGTACAACGGCACGGTGCTCGCCGTCGACGCGCGGACCGGCAAGGAGCTGTGGAGGGAAGAGACCGCCGACGCCCTTGCCGCGCCGCCCAGGCTCGCGGACGGCATCGTCTACGTGAGCACCAAGGAGGGCGACCTCCACCTGCTGGACGCCCGCGCGGGCGACTCGCGCGGGACGGTGCGGCTGGCCGACGGGTCGGACGCGTCCCCGGCCGTCGCCGGCGGGACCGTCTACTTCGACGGCGGCGACGGCCGCCTGCGCGCCGCGGAGATGGCCCGGTGACGCCCCCGGCCCCGGCGGCACGGGGGCACCGCCGGGGCCGGGTTCGTGGAGGTGCGGTCGCCGGACGTCCTGCGGGAGATCCTCGGCGAGCCGCTCCCGATCGTCATCGACAAGGTGCACGACCGGCTGACCCCGGACGACGCCGACATCCTCGCCCGCGCCCGGCTCGCGCTCCTCGCGACGTCCGACGCCGCCGGGGAGCTGGACGTCTCGCCGCGCGGCGGGGAGCCCGGGTTCGTCCGGGTGCTGGACGACCGGACGCTCGTCCTGCCGGAACGCGTGGGCAACCGGCGCGGCGACACGCTGCACAACATCCTCGCGCACCCGAACGTCGGGATGCTGTTCGTGATCCCGGGCGACACGCGGGTGCTGCGCGTCAACGGCCGCGCCCGGATCCTGCGGGACGCGCCGTTCTTCGCGGAGATGGCGGAGAAGGGGACCGCGCCGAAGCTGGCGGTCCTCGTCGAGGTCGACGAGGTCTACCTGCACTGCCCGGCGTCGCTGCGGCGCGCCGGGCTGACCGGCTGACCGGCTGACCGGCACGGCCCCCTCCTCCTGACGGGCGCTCAGGCGAGCAGCTCCGCCAGCTCGCGGGCGCGGGCGTGGCGGCGCAGGCTCGTCATGCCCTTCTTCTCGAGCTGGCGGATGCGCTCGCGCGTCACCCCGTAGTTCCGGCCGATCTCGTCGAGCGTGCGCGGCCCGTCGCCGTCCAGCCCGAACCGGAGCGTCAGCACGGCGGCCTCGCGCTCGGGCAGCGTCGTCAGCACCGAGTCCAGGTAGCCGCGCAGCAGGGACGACGCCACGGCGTCGGACGGGTCGGGCGCGTCGTCGGGGACGAGGTCGCCGAGTTCGCCGTCGCCGTCCTTGTCGGCCGGCGCGTGCAGCGACACCGGCTCCCGGGCGTCCCGCAGCACCCGCTCGACCTTCCCGGCGGGCAGGTCGAGCGCGGCGCCGATCTCCGCGGCGGTCGGCTCCCGGTCGAGGTCGGCGAGCAGGGCGCGCCGGGTGCGGGTGATCCGGTTCAGCAGCTCGACGACGTGGACGGGGAGCCGGACGGTCCGGCCCTGGTCGGCCAGCGCGCGGCCGATCGCCTGCTTGATCCACCAGGTCGCGTAGGTGGAGAACTTCAAGCCGCGCGTGTGGTCGAACTTGTCGACGGCCCGCATCATCCCGATGTTGCCCTCCTGGATCAGGTCGGCGAGCGGCAGCGCGCCGCCGGCCGCGTAACGCTTCGCGATCGACACGACCAGCCGCACGTTGGCCCGCACCATGTGGTCGCGGGCGCGCTCGCCGTCGGCGGCGGCCGCTTCGAGCGCCCGCCGCTCGGCGCCGTCCGGCGGGGCGTCGCCGTCGGCCAGGCGGCGCCGGGCGAGCCGTCCGGCCGCCATCCGCTCGCCGAGTTCGCGCTCCTGCCCGCCCGTGAGCAGCGGAGTGCGGCCGATGCCGTTCAGGTAGTCCCTCACCGCGTCCGTCATGCCGACCGCCTCTCTCCGTCGCCGGTGCCTTCCGACCTAAACTTAGAGCCGACCCAAAAAAAAGTCAAGCACAAATTTCGGTCGAACCCATGTATGGTGGGGGCATGAGCGAGCAGGCGATGGGCTTGAGAGAGCTGAAGAAGCGGCAGACCAGGGAGAACATCTCGAACCACGCGACCAGGCTCTTCCTGGAGCGCGGCTTCGACAACGTGACGATCGCGGAGGTGGCGGCCGCCGCGCAGGTCGCCAAGATGACCGTCACGAACTACTTCCCCCGCAAGGAAGACCTCGCCCTCGACATGCGGGACGCCTTCGTCCAGATGCTCGCGGAGACCGTCCGGGACCGCGGGCCGGGCGAGTCCGCGCTGGCCGCGCTGCGCCGCGCCTTCCTCGCCGCCGTCGCCGAGCGGAACCCCGTCGCCGGCTTCTCCGGCCCCGCGTTCGCCCGCATGATCACCGGCAGCCCGGCGCTCGTCGCCCGGCTGCGCGAGTTCCACGACGAGCGGGAGAAGGCCCTCGGCGACCTGCTCGCCGCCGAGACCGGGGCCGGACCCGACGACATCGCCCCGCGCGTCGCCGCCGCCCAGCTCGGCGCCGTCCACCGGCTGCTGTTCGAGGAGATCCTGCGCCGCACCCTCGACGGGGACGGCGACGACGCGGTCGCGGCGGCCGTCGGCCGCGACGCCCGCATCGCGTTCGACGCCCTCGAACCGTCGCTCGGCGGCTACGCCGTCCGTCCCGCGGACTAGCCGACTGGACGTCCCGTATGTCCTGTACGTCCGGTACGGGAACGGGTTCGGAGGGAGCGGCGAAGGCTCGGTGACGGTCGACCCTTCGAACGGGAGGCGCACATGACGAGACCGCTCACGAGACCGCTGCCGGGACCGGCGACGTGACCGCCGATGTGACGGCCGGCGCGGACCGCCGCGCCGGGGACCGCCGCGCCGGGGACCGCCGCGCCGGGGACGCCGAGCTCGTCGCCCGGTTCCGGCGGGACCCCGACGCGTTCACCGCCGTCTACGACCGGTACTTCCCCGAGGTGTACCGGTACGCGGTCGGACGCCTGGACGTGCAGACGGGCGAGGACATCGCCGCCGAGACCTTCTGCGTGGCCTTCGCGCAGCGCGACCGCTTCGACCCCGGCCGGGGCGGCCTGCGGCCGTGGCTGTTCGGCATCGCCACGAACCTGATGGCGCGGCACCGGCGCAAGGAGGCCCGCCACTACCGGGCGCTGATGCGGACGGACGCGGCCTCGTCCGTCGAGGGGCACGAGGCCCGCGTCGTGACGTCGCTGGCCGCGCGGCGCCTCCAGCCGCGGCTCCTCAAGGCGCTCACCGGACTGAACCAGGGCGAACGCGACGTCGTCCTGCTCATCGCCGTCGGCCAGCTCAGCCACGAGGAGGTGGCGCAGACGCTCGGCATCGCCGCCGGGACGGTCCGCTCCCGGCTCAGCCGAGCCCGCGCCAAGTTCCAGAAGACGATCGACCGGGAGGCATTCCATGGATGACGACCTGCGGCTCCTCGCGGCCGCGCTGGCCAAGCCGGAGCCTTCCGCCGACACCGTCGAGCGGCGGCGGCACCAGCTCCGGAACACGATGCGGGAGCCCGCGCGGGCGCCGCGGCGGCGCCGGTCGCGGCGGCCGCTCCTCGCGCTCGGCACGGCCGCGGCGACGGCCGCCGCGGCCGTCACCGTCATCGTCGCGTCCGACACGGGCCCGTCCGCCCCGCCGCCGTCCCGCAACGGCACGGCGGTCGCGGAGATGTCCGGCCCGCAGGTGCTGCTCGCCGCCGCGACCGTCGCCGAGGCGCAGCCCGCGACGTCCGGCACCTACTGGTACGTCAGGAGCGCGGGCCGGTCGGGCACCGCGAACGCCGGCACCTACGAGTCGTGGACCACGGCCGACGGCCGCAGGTGGTACCGCGCGGAGGGGAAGGCGGTCACCCGGCTCCCCGGGCGGCACCCCATCGCGCTGGAGCGCGCCGGTCTGGAACTGGCGGAGATCGAGCGGCTGCCCACCGACCCGGAGGAGCTGAAGAAGGCGCTGCTGGAGGGCGCGTCCGGCGTGCCCGCGGCGGAGAAGGGCGACATCACGCAGGAGACGCTCATGCTCATGCTGCTGTCCGACCTGCTCGTCGAACTGCCGGCGCCGCCCAAGGTCCGCGCCGCGGCCCTCCGCGCGCTCGCCGCACTGCCCCACGTCGAGAACAAGGGGAAGGCGCCCGGCGGGCAGAGCCTGCTGTTCGCCGGCGACGGCGGCGGGACGAAACTGCTGGTCGACCTCAAGAACGCCGCGGTGCAGACGGAAGGCTACGCCGACGTCAACGGGAAGCAGGAGTCCATGGGCGTGCGCACCACCACGGCCCGGTGGACCGACGAACCGCCCCGCTGACCCGGCGGCCCGGCGGCGGCCCGGCGGCGGCCCGGCGGCGGCCCGGCGGCGGCCCGGCGGCGGGCACGGCGAGATCCGCGGGACGGCCCTGGGAGTGCGCCGGGGCCGATAAGTTCGGTGGCATGTCCGTCCCGCGGCTCGCCGTCTCCGTCGACCTCGTCGTGCTCACCGTGCGGGCGCAGCGGCTCTGCGCGCTGATGTGGCGGCGCGACCGGGCGCCCTACGACGGCGCCTGGTCGCTGCCCGGCGGATTCATCCAGCTCGACGAGGACCTGCCCGTCGCCGCGTCCCGGCTGATGGCCGAGCGCGCCGGGCTCGCCGACGTCCGCATCCACCTGGAGCAGCTCGCCACCTACGGGTACCCCGACCGCGACCCGCGCCAGCGCGTCGTCAGCGTCGCCTACCTCGGCCTCGCCCCCGACCTGCCCGCCTCCAGCCGCGCCCAGGTCCTGTGGACGGCCGTGGACGACCTCCTGCACCACGACCGGGCCGCGTTCGACCACCGGCGCATCCTGTGCGACGGCATGGAGCGGGCGCGGGCGAAGCTGGAGTACACCTCGCTCGCCGCGGCGTTCTGCCCGCCCGAGTTCACCGTCGCCGAGCTGCGCCGCGTCTACGAGATCGTCTGGGGGACCGCCCTGGACCCCCGCAACTTCCACCGGAAGGTCACCGGCGCCGACCGGTTCCTCATCCCCACCGACAGGACGACCACCCGGGACGGCGGCCGCCCCGCCCGCCTGTACCGGCGCGGCGACGCCGAGCAGCTCCGCCCGCCGATGCTGCGGCCCCGCGGCTGAATAAGCTGGGGCGCATCACCCCTGCGCACCCTGGAGGACAACGGTGTCCGAGGCAACCACTCCTCGCTTCCGCTCCGTTCTCGACCGGTTCACGGCTTACAAGCCGGGCAAGGTCGTCACGTCACCCGACGGGCGCTCGTTCAAACTGTCGTCGAACGAGTCCCCGGAGGGGCCGCTCCCGTCCGTGCTGGACGCGATCGCGGACGCGGCGCGGAACGTCAACCGCTACCCCGACAACAACGCGACCGCCCTCACCGAGGCGATCGCCGGGTTCTGCGGCGTCCCCGCCGACCACGTCGCCGTGGGCTGCGGCTCCGTCGGCGTCTCGCAGATGCTCCTCGAAGCCGTCGCCGAGCCCGGCGCCGAGATCGTCTACGCGTGGCGGTCGTTCGAGGCGTACCCGCTGCTCGTCGCGCTGTCGGGCGCCACGTCCGTCCAGGTGCCGCTGAAGGACGAGACCCACGACCTCGCGGCGATGGCCGACGCCGTCACCGAGCGCACCCGGCTGATCTTCGTGTGCAACCCGAACAACCCGACCGGCACCGTCGTCCGGCGCGCCGAACTGGAGGCGTTCCTCGACCGGGTGCCCGCCGACTGCCTGGTCGTCCTCGACGAGGCGTACCGCGAGTACATCCGCGACGACGCGGTGCCCGACGGGCTCACGATGTACGGCGACCGGCCGAACCTGGCGGTCCTGCGGACGTTCTCGAAGGCGTACGGGCTCGCGGGCCTGCGCATCGGCTACCTCGTCGCGCACCCCGAGGTCGCCGCCGCGATCCGCAAGACGTTCCTGCCGTTCAGCGTCAACTCCGTCGCCCAGGCCGCCGGGATCGCGTCGCTGGACGCGACCGGCGAGCTGCTGGAGCGCGTCGAGGCGACGGTGAAGGAGCGCGACCGGGTCCGCGGCGCGCTCGTCGCCGACGGCTGGACCGTCCCGCCCACCGAGGCCAACTTCGTGTGGCTGCGGCTCGGCGAGCACACGATGGACTTCTCCGCGGCCTGCGACGCCCAGGGCGTCAGCGTCCGCCCGTTCGACGGGGAGGGCGCGCGCGTGTCGATCGGCTCGCCCGCGGAGAACGACGCGTTCCTCGCCGTCGCCAACGCCTACCCGCACCGCGTCTGACCCGTCCCCTGACGCCCGCAGGCCCCGGACGTGCGCGCGTTCGCGCGTCCGGGGCCGTGCGCTCGCGGGCGGCCCGCGACCGGGACGTCCGCGGTCAGGACGCCTTGGACGGGCCCAGCTTCTCCACGATCAGCCGGTACAGCTGCCGGGGGCGGCCGGGTTGCGGCGTGCGGTTGGGCGGCAGCGGCCACGCCAGCCCCTCCTCGACGAGGGTGCGCAGCAGCCGCCGCGCGGTGCGCGGGGTGACGCCGAGCATGCGGCCCGCGTTCTCCGCGTCGACGATCAGCGGCTGGTCCTGGTCGCCGAGCTTGTCGGCGAGCCGGGCCAGGATCTCCAGGCCCTTCGGTTTCGCCTGCGGCTGCGACCGCGGCGGCGTGCGCGGCGCGGGGACGAGCGCGCGGCCGTCCCGGTCCAGCGCGAACCCCTGCGACCGCTGCGAGCTCTGCGAGCGCGCCAGCGCCGCGCGGGCGTGGTTCTCCGCCTCGTGCGCGGTGCGGCCCATCCCGATGCCGACCTCGATCGCGAGGCCGAGCTCCTCCCGGACGCGCTCCACGAACGGCGGCGTGCGGAACCCCTCGGTCGTCGCGGTCACCGAACCGCGCGTCGCGATGACGAGGTAGCTGTGGTCGTCCAGCGGCCACACCGACGCGTTCATGCGGTGCGCCTCCTGCAGCAGGACGCGGTGCAGCGCCAGCTTCAGCTCGTCCCGCCAGTAGCGGGGCGTGACGCGGCGGGGCGTCTCGCGCAGCGTGGGGACGTCCACCAGGACGACGACGAGCTGCGACTCCTCCAGCCGGTGGTGCGCGCCGAGCAGCGCCGCCGTCTGCAGGGAACTGCGGATCGCCGCGCCCGTCGGGCGCACCCGGATCGTCGGGACGCCCGCCATCTCCATCCGCTCGGCCGTCGCGTGCACGCACGTCATCGCCACGGTCGTCGCGCCGCGCCGCCACAGCCGCTCGTGGAACGCCGCGAGCGTCCCCGGGCCGGCCGACTCCTCGCGCAGGTGCACCTGCTCGGTGCCGAGGCTGATCTCCGCGTACGCCTCCTCGACCTCCGCGCGGCCCAGCACGTCGATGCTGACCCGCGCCGGGTCGTAGCGCTCGTCGAGGGACGCCCGCAGCAGCGCGCCCTGGAGGGCGGCGCCGTTCAGCGGGACGTACGTCGCGGGCATCGTCAGAACGCCGGCCTTGCGGGCGAAGTCGTACGGGACGGGACTGGCGAACAGGCACACGTCCACCCCCGCCCCCAGCCGCACGACCTTGTCGGCCGCCTCCTGTTCGTCTCGGTACGCGGCGGCCACCAGCCGGCTCGGCACCGGCGTGGGGCCGTGGCCCATCAGCATGACCCGTTCGACCAGGTCATGGGGGCCCACAACCCCGATCGTGAGATCGGGCGTGACCGATCCCGTTCGTGCGGCCGTCATCGATGTTCGCTCGCTTCCGGTCCATCCTCTCGGCGGGGGGCCCGCCCCGGCCATGCGTTCGCGCACGTTCCGCCCAACGGTTGACTCATGTCCTCTTGCCCTGCTTCAGACTCGGCACCGCAGACCCCCGTGCGATTCGCTCCCTCGTTGCCCTCGTGGGCTGATCGGGTCGGGACGACGCCGTGTGACGTCCAGACGCGAAATCGAATCAAGAGTGCGGCGAAAAAGTAACCTACGCGACCCCCTAGTCAGTAATTTGTCACCATTCGGCCAGTCATGATCCTGCATCTTCGGGTGTCCGAAGTTCAAACACAAGACCCGAAATCACGGCGGGTCACCCGCTGTGACCCGGTCGCCCACTGAGGAGACCCCTCCGTCCGGCGATCGGTTTACGCGAGGGCCGAAATGCGGACGTCCCGACGCCGCGCCGCCCGGAAAGACGACGGATCCGGTTCGGCGCTCGCGGCGCTCACTGCCGGTGATTTTTTGCCGCGTTACGGTCGGTCCCATCCGGACCGTTCCAGCGCCTATTCCCCCAGCGAGGAGGCGTGTCGGACGGCCGAAACTCGCGACGGCGCGAAACACCGAGTGATCATCCGGTGACCGATTGCTGATCGCTTTCGGAGCTGTGCGTGACAACGCACGTCAGATGGCACGCCGAAGTTGGTCAGGAGGAACCCGAATGGCGGCACCAAACCGCCCAGTCGCATCGAGAAGTCCGGCGCGGACGGCCCGTTCCGTGCGGAGGTACGTCACGCGGGGGCCCGGCCGGGTGCCGAATCCGCGTGCGGCCGCGCGCCGCGCACGTCCGTCCGGTCCGAAACGCAGAGCACCCCCGCGCTCACCGCCGGTCGTGCGGGCGGTGACCACGGGGGTGTTCCGCTGAGCGGCCCGAAGTCGGGGCGGCCGGCCGGGCGGGCGCGGCCGGCGGGTCAGGAGACTTCGCGGACGATGTCGGCGCCGAGCTGCGACAGCCGCTCGGCGGTGTGCGCGTGGCCCCGGTCGAGGTAGTAGGCCGACGTGATCGTCGTCTCGCCCTCGGCGGCGAGGCCCGCCAGGACGAGCGCGCTGCCGCAGCGCAGGTCGTGCGCCTCGACCTCGGCGCCGCGCAGCGCGCGCGGCCCGTTGACCTTCGCGCGGTTGCCGTCGACGTCGATGTCGGCGCCCATCTTCCGCAGCTCGTCGGCCAGCTTGAAGCGGCCGTCGAAGATGCGCTCGTAGATGTAGGACGGGCCGTCCGCGAGGCACGAGACCGCCATGATCGGCGACTGGAGGTCGGTCGCGAAGCCCGGGTACTCGTCGGTGATGACGTTGATCGGCCGCAGCGTGCGCTCCCGCCGGACCTGGAGCACCGCGCCCTGCTGGTGGAACTCGACGCCCATCTGCTCCAGCTTGTCGGCGGCGACGCCGAGGTGCTCGAGGGTGGCGCCGACGAGGTTCAGGTCGCCGCCGGTGATCGCCGCGGCCATCACGAAGACGCCGGCGTCGATGCGGTCGGGCATCACGGTGTGCTCGACGGCGGTCAGCTCGTCGACGCCCTCGACGGTGATGAACCCGGTGCCGCCGCCGCTGATCTTGGCGCCCATCGCCTGGAGGATCGCGATGTTGTCCAGGACCTCGGGCTCCAGCGCCGCGTTCTTGATCAGCGTGGTGCCCTGCGCGAGCGCCGCCGCCATGATCAGGTTCTCGGTGCCGGTGTGCGACGGGGTGTCGCAGTACAGCGTGCCGCCGCGCAGGTCGCCGGCCTTGATGTGGATGACGCCGTCGCCGTCGTCGCCGACGTTCTCGGTGACGGTCGCGCCCATCCGCTTGAAGCCGTTGTAGTGGAAGTCGAGGTTGCGGGACCCGAGGTTGCAGCCGCCCACGCCCTCGATGACCGCCTCGCCGAGCCGGTGCAGCAGGGCGGGCACGAACAGGAACGAGCCGCGGAACCGGGACGCGATGTCGGCGGGCAGCACGGGGCTGCTGAGCGACGAGGCGTCGATGACGAGGGTGCGCTCGGTCTCGTGCAGCTCGGCGCGGGCGCCGACCGCGCGGGCCAGCTCGACGGCGCGGCGGACGTCCTCGATGATCGGCACGTTGCGCAGCACGGTCCGCCCCTTGGCGGCCATGAGCGAGGCGCCGATCATCGGCAGGACGGCGTTCTTCGCGCCCTGGATGAAAACGGTGCCGTGCAGCTGCCGGCCGCCGCGCACACGGTAACGAACCTCGTGGCCCATGCTCATGCCGCGATACTCCTTTGGATGCGGGAAAACCTGCCGGATCGTGTGGGACCGCCTGGGCCGTGCGCGCCGAACGGCGTCCCCCTTGCGTCTGCCGCGACGCGTCCCCAGTAAACCACCGTGCCGAGGGTGCGGCGCCCGGAGCGACGTCCACGGAGCGGTTCGCTCGTTGAGATGTCCATCGAACGGAAAAAGTTCGCTTGCCCAACCGGACGGTGCAACCGCCACTATGGTGATCAATATGGACGAATCGCCAGGGTGGGACGCGATCGACGCCGCGCTGCGCAACGTGTACGGGGATGTCGCGCCCAAGCGTTGGGGAACCGTCCACCCGTGGGCGCTCGGCGGACCCGACCCGCTCGACGGCATCAGCGCCTACCCGCGCACCGACCCCGTACCGCACTGGCATTTCGTCTCGTACGGCATGAGCGAGCTGTACGAGAAGAGTTCGTCGGACCCGGACGAGTCGGGCTGGGGATTCGAGTTCACGTTCCGCGTGGCCAGGGATCCCGCGGACGAGATGCCCCCGGTCTGGGCGGCGAGCATGCTGCAAAATCTCGGTCGGTACGTGTTCAAAACCGGCAACTGGTTCGAGCCGGGGCACAAGATGAACGTTAACGGGCCGCTCCAGGCCAGTCGGCAGGAGTCCGACATCCGGGCGGTCACCTTCGTCGTGGACCCCGAACTGGGCGACATCGACACCCCGCACGGGTCGCTCCGGTTCCTGCAGGTCGTCGGACTGGCGAGCGAGGAGTACAGGGCCGCGGGCCGGTGGAACGTCGACTCGCTGATGCAGGTCCTCGCACCGCACCTGCCGCTGTTCGTCACCGACCTCGACCGCCGGTCCCTGCTCGACGTCCCCGAGGTCGCCCGCGCCGTCCAGGAAGGCATCGAACGCGACGGATCCAGCGCCGGCATGCAGTTCGTGTCCACCGCCCACTGGGAGCGGGGACCCGACGGCACCACGATCAAACTCGGCGCCCTGCAGGCCCCCGGGCTCGCCGGCGCGCTGCGCGGGCGGCTCCCCTTCGGCCGCGACCTGGTCCTGAAGAGCGACGACACGTTCCTGCTCTTCGAGCCCGCCGACGCGTTCGAAATCGAGGAACCCGGCACGGGCAGCCTCGTCCTGCGCGTCCCGCCCGGCGCCCTGGACGACCTCCTCGCCACCCTGGAGCCCACGGCGGGCCGCAGGCCCGTCCCGTCCCTCCCGGGCCTCACCGTCGAGATCGTCCCGACCGCGATGAAGGACGCGTACGGCAACGAGACGGGCGAAGTGGTCGGCTGACCCGCGCTCAGCGGCTCTCGACGATCTCCACGGGGTCGCCGACCGCCAGCGTGCCCACGGTGCGCGGGACGCAGTTCTGGCCGAACAGCAGCCCGCCGTCCCCGGACCGGTAGGCGGCGAGCGTCCGCAGCGGCTCACGGCCCCGCTCGCCGGTCTCCTGGTCGGTCGTGGTGATCACGCAGCGGGTGCACGGCTTGATCGCCTCGATCAGCGTCCCGCCGATCCGCAGCAGCCGCGCGCCGTCCTCGCCGAACGCCCCGAGCCCCTCGACCACGAGGCTCGGCCGGAACCGGTTCATCGGCAGCGGCTCGGCCAGCCGCCCGTTCAGGTCGTCCAGCGACTCCTTCGAGATCAGCAGCAGCGGGTACCCGTCCGCGTACTGCACGACCCCGCCGCCGCGGCTCGTCTCCCGCCGGCCCGCGAACCGGACGAGCCGGCACTCGCGCCCGAGCAGGTCCGCGAACCACGCGGCGGCCTCGTCGCCCTGGTCGACCCCCCGGCACTCCTTCCAGTGGACGAGCACGTCGCGCGGCTCGCCGTCCCCGGTCACCGCCTTGTGGACGAGCGGCGCCGCGCCCGGCGCCGTCACCGTGAGGACCTCCCCGTCGAACGACGGCCGCATCAGCGCCATCGCCCCCGAGTCGCGCTGCGTGAGCGACCGGCCCTCCGCATTGACGAGCATGAACTCCCGGTCGTACCGCAGGCCCGTCGGCAGCAGCTCGGCGGTGCGCAGCGCGGTGCCGCCGCCGCTCTTGACGGGGTAGACGTTGAGTTCGGTGAGCGTGGCCGGCACGGCTCCTCCGGTCGTTTCGGTCGGGTCAGGTGAGGTCGGCGAGCCGGTCGAACACGGGGCCGAGCCGCTCGACGAACCGCTCGGGACGGCACACCTCGTCCAGCCGTCCCTCGTCCAGGGACAGCCCGGCCTCCGCCGCGTGCCGGCGCAGCGTCTCGCGGAACGGCACCCCGGTCTCCCAGGTCTCCATGGCGGCCTTCTGCACCAGCGGGTACGCCTCGTCGTCGCGCGACATCCCCGCCTCGACCAGCTCCAGCAGGACCGTCGACGTGTAGATCAGCCCGCCCGTCGACTCGAGGTTCTCCTGCATCCGAGCCTCATCCACCACCAGGCCCGACATGAGGCGGTTCGTCAGGTTCAGCATGTAGTCCAGCGCGACGGACGCGTCCGGCAGCGCGATCCGCTCGGTCGACGAGTGCGAGATGTCCCGCTCGTGCCACAGCGGGATGCCCTCCAGCACGGGCACGATCTGCGCCCGCACGATCCGCGCCATCCCCGCGAGCCGCTCCGAGATGATCGGGTTCTTCTTGTGCGGCATCGCCGACGAGCCCTTCTGGCCCTTGCCGAACGGCTCCCACAGCTCCCGCACCTCGGTGCGCTGCCCGTGCCGCACCTCCAGCGCGATCGCCTCGCACACCGTCGCCATGATCGCGAGCGCCGACACCCACTCGCTGATGCCGTCCCGCATGACGACCTGCGTCGACACGTCCGCGCACCGGAGCCCGAGCTCCCGCGCCACGTGCGCCTCGATCGCGGGGTCGATGTTGGAGTACGTCCCGACCGCCCCGGAGATCGCCATCACGCCCACCGACTCGCGCGCCCGGCGCAGCCGGTCGCGGGACCGCGCCATCGCGAACGCGAAGTCCGCGACCCGGTGGCCCCAGACGTCCGGCTCCCCGTGGATCCCGTGCGTCCGGCCCACCCGCAGCGTCCCCTTGTGGGCCAGCGCGTGGTCCCGCAGCGTCGCGACCAGCGCGTCCGCCTTCGCCAGCAGGATGTCGGTCGCCTCGACGAGCTGCAGCGCGAGCGCCGTGTCCAGCAGGTCGGACGACGTCATGCCGAAGTGCACGTACCGCGCGGCCTCGCGCGGCTCGGTGTTGTCCGCCCACGCCGACAGGAACGCGATCACGTCGTGCTGCGTGACCGCCTCGATCTCGTGCACGGCCTCCGGCGTCGGCGGCGGCGCCTTGCGCACCGGCTCCACCACCTCCGGCGGGACCGTGCCGGCCGCGGCGTGGGCCTCGACGACGAGGACCTCCACCTTGCACCACAGCTCGTACTTGTGCGCGTCGCTCCAGACGCGCCCCATCTCCGGAAGGGTGTACCGCTCAATCACGCGACGATTGTCCCAGGTCCAGGAACACGATGACGCGGCGGCCTGAAGTTCGCTCGTGCTCGGGCGCGTTCGGTCCCGGGCCTGCGCGGGGGCCTTGGTGCGGGTGCGGGGCCGGGACCGAACGCGCCCGAGCACGAGCGAACTTCAGGCCGCCGCGTCA